>CAMLFV010000026.1 GCA_946479395.1 uncultured Flavobacterium sp.
AAGAACTAAACGATTTTTCATAAAACTAGCAGCATTTTTAAAAGTATAAATATCCTTCTGAAAGATTTTCCTTCTGAAAAACAATGTAAAACAAATAATGATAATTGCCGAAAAGGAAATTCTGTAAAACAAAATATCGAATGACGGTACGTAAGAAATAGGTTTTAAAGCCAAACTGAAAAAACCCCACAACATAAAAGCGAAAAATGCAATTATGTAATATTTAAAATTTTGCATTGCACAAATAAAAACGCAAATGTAGTTTAGATTTGGGTACAAAAAACAATCGCATTGTTAATTTACAATGCGATTTATAAATGAAGCTTTTTTTAAACTTCTTATTTATTCAATAACAATATTTTGTTTCTTTAAAATTCTTATTACTACAAAAGCAAAGATCAATAAATAAATAAAACATATCAGTGATACAATATATGATGAATGAATACCTATAATATCTGCGACTTTTCCTTGAATTGGAGGAATAATTCCTCCACCTAAAATCATCATGACCAAAAATGCCGATCCTTGAGCGGTGTATTTTCCCAATCCCAATAAACTTAAATTATAAATTGCCGGCCACATAATACTGCACGCCAATCCACCACATAAGAAGGCATAAATAGCTGTCTTTCCTGTAGTATTTAAACCAACAATTAAGGCGATAATTCCAAACAAACTAAAAACCAATAACGTTTTAGCAGGCGTATTTTTGGTTAGAATTATTAAAGCAATTTGCAGAATTACGCAGCCGATAAACGCATAGAAATACTGCATATCATATTCGGCTAAAATATTTGCTATTATGATAATTCCGAATGCAATTATTGGAAGAATTATGGTTAAAAGCAGTTGTTTGTTTCTTGATAAATTAAATGCACTTACTGCTCCCGCCCAACGACCAATCATCATGCTACCCCAATACATAGAAATATAAGGTGCAATTTGTGAAGATGTTAATCCGCCAAATTCATCAGATTTTAATAGTTCGCCCAAATTACTTCCAATCCCCACTTCTACTCCAACGTACATGAATATTGCCAGCATTCCCAATACTAATTGCGGATATTTCATCGCTCCCCAACCTTCTGGTTTTACTTTAGCACGATTATACGCAAAAAGCAATCCGCCTAAGATAACAGCAAAAGCAACGGAAAGCCACATAACACGAGTATTTTCAATTTCAATTTTGTTCACTATTTCTGCCGTTTCTCTATAAGTAGAAAAAACAAAACTGAAACAGATCATTAACAAAACCGTCATTAACACCAATATATTTAATGCTTTTGGGGCTTTTTCTATTGGTTCGATACTTTTTCCTTCGGGTAATTTTTTAGAAAAATAAAATAATGCGGCAGCACCAACAAACAATAAGCCTACACAAACGTACAGCAATACCACTTTATCTAAACTCAACGATTTTATCTGATTATCGCTAACCGCCGCAGTGGTTCCAAACAAAGCAAAAGCAACCACCAACGGACCAATTGTTGTACCTAACGAATTAATTCCACCGCCCAAATTTACTCGGCTTGCCCCTGTTTTTTCATCGCCCAATAAAATAGCAAACGGATTTGCTGCTGTTTGTTGTAATGAAAATCCCAAAGCAACAGCAAAAAATCCAAGCAACATTCCGTAATAAATATTAGCTTCAACCGCTAAAATCATCGCCGCAGCACCAACTGTAGAAAACAACAAACCGTACACAATACTGCGTTTGTATCCCCAATAAGTAACCAAATCTTTCCCTTTTACGTTGCTTAACGCAAATAAAATCAACGCCCCTATGTAATAAGCCGTGTAAAAAGCAAAATCGATCAATTGTGATTGAAATTGGTCTAAATGAAAATAATCTTTACAAAAAGGAATAAAAATATTGTTTCCTGCAGCTATAAATCCCCAAAAAAAGAAGACTACAATTAAGGTATATAATGCCGGATAATTGGTTTTTACAGTATGATTCATACAAAATGGAATTAAATATCAAATATAAAAATTTGAAGCAATATCAACTATTTTGGTTATAAAAAACTTATTTTTGTAGCAAAGTTTGTATCCTATGAAAAAAATAATTTGTTTGTTATTAGTAGCCACAAGTTTAACTGCTTGTGATAATGGCGATTTGGTATTTGAAAACTTGAATTTTGATGGAAAACAAATTCAAAAATGCCCAGACAATGAATTATATTTTAAAACTAATGATACAGAATTGTTGTTAATTGATTTTTCAAGTACAATTAATGGTGTTAAAGGTTCTGTATTAGATACTTTGGCTCCTTTAAACGAAGCAAGAAGTATAGAAACATCAAACATAAATAAAATTTATTATCGCACGTACGATTCACCTGTTTCAGCAGCTGCAATTTGTTCACTACTTGCACCTGCAAACCCTAAAGTTACATCAGAGTATACCTCTTTATCTGGTGGTAAAATACATTATACACGTACTATGAAAGCCGCTGTTACAGAAACAACAGTAAATGTAAATTATACTTACACTATTAATTTCGAAAATATTACACTTACAAACGGTACGTCTGAGATTAAATATGCAACTCTTCCTTATGGTTCTTATGTTTATGATACTAGTAAAATAAGTTTTAATTTTACAAATAACTTTATAAACTGCGAAAACACTTTGGTTAATAAAAATGGTAAAGAAGTTATTCAAATACACTTACCTGAAGATTATATTTTTCCAACAACCGAGAAAACAGAAACAATAACTTTAAACAGTACAAACCCGTTAAATTATTTTGTTTTTAGAAAAACTTTTACTGTTGATGAAACATGTGAACTACCAAACTTATCTATTAAAGAAAATTGGCAAGTAACTAATGGTTCTTTACAAATTAAAACAACAGTTATTACTAATAGTGGTACTGGACAAATTACTGGTTACAAGTATGATTTAACACTTTTACAGGCAGAGTTTGAAAAAGAAAAAGAAACATTTACTATTGCAGAGAAAATTTTAGGAAGCTATTATATAGAATTATAAAATAACAAAATCCGAATTTAATTATTCGGATTTTGTTTTATATATACTTCTGTTGCACCTAAACCATATTTGCGGTAGTTGGCATCTTTAAAAGAAATTTCAGGATACCTGCCTAATAAATATTCCAGTTCCGATTTTAAAACTCCCTCGCCCATTCCATGTATAAAAACAATTTTAGGAATTCGGTTTTTAATCGCGAATTCTAATTGCCCACGCGCAGTATCAACCTGAATATTCAAAATATCAAAATTGCTCATGTGCTTAAAATTTTTTACCAATTTTTCGATATGAAGATCAACTTCTAAAACAATTTCGTCTTTTTTCGATTTTTTTTCGGTATTTACTTTATGATGATTTACTGTGATTTTTTGTGTTTTTGCAGATTCTATTGCTCCGTAACTTGATCCTTGTTTTATAATTGAATCATCGCCAATTAAAATCAACTGTTTAATAGGATACATCAGTTCAAAACCATCATTCGTTAAAATAACAGCTTCATCTCCCATTAATTTAACTACTTTACCTTTAAAATCCTCGTCTAAAACTTCAACAAAATTTCCTATATTAATTTCCTTACTCATTGTTTTGTTCGTCATTATCTTTATTAGAATTACTTGGCGTTTTATTCATTAAATACATCATTAAAAAGAAAAAAACAAGCACCGCTACTATTTGAATATAAATATTTGGTTGCGATTTAGTTTGTTCAACCAACGCCCAAAACATTAAACCAAATACGGCAATGTAAATAAGAAATTTCATTTTATATTTTTTTCAAAATTAATAAATTTATACATTCGATAAAAAATTTGAACTATGGAAGAATACATGATTCCCTGTATGCACAAAAAACTTTTTGGAGTTGAGTGTATGGGTTGCGGTACACAGCGTGCAGCTTATATGGTATCGCAAGGAAATTTTGTTGCCGCTTTTAAAATGTTTCCAGCAATTTACACCACTATTCTTTTATTTGCGTTTATTTTTTTGCATTTTGTTGATAAAAAGAGAAAATATCATAAAATAATTATTTTTTTAGCAATATTAAATGCCGTTATTATGGTATTTGCTTATATTTACAAACATTATAATTCTTAACAAATTAAAAAGAACTATGGAAAATTATCAGAATCAAAATGAACCACAAAGCTACCAAAATTCTAATTTTAACAACGGAAATGGTAATTTTATGACGACTAAATTACCTAATGCAACGGTTTCATTAGTATTAGGTATTATAGCAATTGTTTGTTGTTGTAGTGGTATTGTAGGAATTGTTTGTGGTATTATTGGTTTGGTACTTGCTAATAAGGATATGAAGTTATACCAGGCAAACCCACAACAATATACGGGAATTGAAACTGTTAATACAGCTAGAATTTTAAACATTATAGCATTAGTATTATCTGTTTTAAATTTAGTTTATTCTGTATACTATATTATTCAACTTGGTGGATGGGACGCTTATATGGCACAATTTCAACAAGCATTAGAGATGGCTCAACAAAATCAATAATTAAAATATATTTAATAAAAATCCCGAAGTTTAAAGCTTCGGGATTTTTTGTTTTAATAATTCAACACATCAAAAATCTGTGATATAATTAAGTTTTTTCTTTTCTCGTAATCTTCTAATTTAGTTTCTTCTAAAGATGTATAGGTTCTTAACGAAAAATAAATTGGTTTACTTTGTTTTAAATAAACTCCCACTGTCCAATCAATTCTTTTACCTAAATAATTTGTAGTTGCGGTATGTATTGCCAATTTTTCATCTATTAAAAGCTGGTTGTAAACAAACTGCTGACTTTGTTTGTTGAAAGGCAGTTTACCTTCTTTCAAACATTTTAAAAACAAAATCATTGAGTTTGGATTTGTCAACGCAGCATAGTTCCAAAAATATTGTAATTCGTTATTTTTTATATCTTTAAAGAACGTCGATTTTTTGATATTACTCGTATAACTTTCTTGTGGAAGGTAATTCTGTAATCGATCAAAATACCAATCGTTTTTATTTTTTAGGGCATCAATTAAATTGGTATCGGCATTCCACTCGGGTTTTCTTTCATCAAAAAAAGACCTTTTAACACCGTCCCATAACAATTTTTCTTTAACATCAATCTTAAAAACCTTTTCTTCTAAACCAACCAAAGCCTGCCATAAATGAAAATGAGCTGCTGCCGGTGTGTTACTAAAAGGTTCCATTTCGGTACTAAAAATCCATTCGTCTTTATTCTCGTTGTAAATCACAATGGCACCGTTAATGTTGTTCGCTTTAAAATAATAATCTAAATAACTTTGGGCATTTGCATTAAAAAATCCTAAAAAAAGAAAAAGTAAAACGTATTTCATGTTTATTTTTTTTCAAAAATATAAAAACTAAACCCAACATCTGAATTGTTTTCACAAAACATTTACATCTTATAGAATATTAGTACTTTTGTACGTTATTTTTACCCATGAAAAATTTTTTACAAATAATTGTTTGCTTGTTGATTTCGGCAGCAAATGCACAAATACCTACTTATTACCAAAGTGTTGACTTAAATTTACAAGGCGATGCCTTAAAAAATGAGTTAACTACTTTATTAACTAACACGCACACATACCAATTAATTTACACACCCGATGTTTGGAATGTTTTAAAACAAGCCGATGTTGATCCAAACAATTCAAATAAAGTTTTGCTTTTATATGGCTGGAACGATACCGATTTAATAAAAAACAACGATTTAACTCGAGATAGAAACGCAAGTTGTCATTCATCAAATTGTGAAGATAAATGGGTTCGCGAACATGTTTTTCCTAGATCAAAAGGTACACCTAATTTAGGATTTGAAGGTCCGGGATCCGATGCACATCATTTACGTGCCGTAGATTATGACCGAAACAGTTTAAGAAGCAACTTTAAGTTTATTGCAAATCCAACAACCTATATAACTTATTCGCGTGTAATTCAGCAAAACGGATCGGAATATTTTTATCCGGGGGATAACTGGAAAGGCGATGTTGCCCGAATGGTTATGTACATGTATGTGCGTTATGGCAACCAATGTCAACCGGTAAATGTTGGGCATGGATCTACCTCTTTTTCTTTTAATGGCGATATGCCGAACATTTTTTTACAGTGGAATGCAGAAGATCCGGTTTCAGTACATGAAATCAACCGAAATGAAAAGATTTACGCTGCACAAGGAAACCGAAATCCGTTTATAGACAACCCTTATTTAGCAACAAAAATTTGGAACGGACCAGCAGCCGAAAATAAATGGAATGCTTTAAATGTTAGTGAAACTATTTTTAATGATACAAAAGTGTATCCTACTTACACGAATGATTTTTTAAATATTGAAACCGATTTAACCGAAACTTCTTATAAGATATATGATTTATCAGGTAAATTGATTGATCAAGATAAAAATCAAACCAAAATAAATGTTGCAAACTATGTAAGTGGTATGTATATGCTTCACTTTACCGCTAATAATGCATCAAAAACCTATAAGTTTATAAAAAAATAAATCGACCAAATTGGTCGATTTGTTTTTAAGGAATATATTTCTTTTCAAAATTAGGTTTGCGTTTTTCTAAAAAGGCGTTTCGTCCTTCAATAGCTTCATCGCTCATATAAGCCAAACGTGTAGCTTCTCCAGCAAAAACCTGTTGCCCAACCATACCGTCGTCGGTTAAATTCATTGCAAATTTCAACATTTTTATAGATATAGGCGATTTTTCTAAAATTTCCTGAGCCCAATCGTAAGCAGTTTGCTCCAATTCGGCATGCGGAATTACAGCATTAACCATTCCCATATCATAAGCATCTTGAGCTGAATAATTTCTACCTAAAAAGAAAATTTCGCGTGCTTTTTTCTGTCCGACCATTTTAGCCAAATAAGCCGATCCGTAACCACCATCAAAACTTGTAACATCGGCATCGGTTTGTTTAAAAATGGCGTGTTCTTTACTTGCCAACGTTAAATCGCAAACAACGTGTAAGGAATGTCCGCCACCAACAGCCCAGCCATTTACAACCGCAATAACGGCTTTAGGTGTAAAACGAATTAAACGTTGAACTTCTAAAATATTTAAACGGTGATAACCATCTTCGCCCACATAACCTTGATAACCACGTGCCTTTTGATCGCCGCCACTGCAAAAAGAATACACTCCGTCTTTTGGCGAAGGACCTTCAGACGATAAAAGAATCACTCCGATTGATGTATCTTCGTGTGCATCGCTAAATGCACGCAATAATTCAGAAGTAGTTTTTGGTCGAAAAGCATTTCTAACCTCTGGTCTATTAAATGCAATACGGGCAACGCCGTTGCATTTTTTATACGTTATATCTTCAAACTCTATGGCTGTTTGCCAGTTAATTTCGTTCATTCTGTAAAGTTTAATAATGTACTTCAAAGATACATTTTTACTTTTTATAATTTTAACGCAAAAAGGTGTTTTTAAAAATAAGCAAATCGTTTATATTTGCTACTTATACCGAATTCTGAATAATGAAAAAAATAATATTTCCCCTACTTCTTATTGGTGGCTTAAGTATTTCGTCCGATAAAAATTTCGATATTGCTCAAGTCATAAAAAAAAGAAGTGAACTTTATAAAAAACAAGATCAATTAATTAAAAACAACGACGATACTTTTGAAGTTAAATTTAACCCGGTAACACCAAAATATAAATTAGAAACCCGTGAAATTGTTGAAACTTTTTACCATAACCGAATTAATAGTGGTGGTTTCTGGGGGCAGTTTCTTGTGGCTAAAAATGGTGAGATAATATTTGAAGATTATCAAGGTTATGCCAATTATCAAAACAAAGAAAAAATTAACGATTCTACCCCAATGCACGTTGCTTCTGTCGGGAAAGTATTTACAGGAGTAACTGTTTTACGCTTAATTAACCAAGGAAAAATCTCGTTAGATCAAAAAGTAAATACCATTTTATCAGGCTTTCCTTTTGATGATATTACGGTGCGATTACTTTTAAATCACAGATCTGGATTACCTTATTATGGAAATTTTACATCGAAACCCGGAGTTTGGGACACCAAAAAAACACTGACCAATAAAGATGTGTTGAATTTGTTGGAAACCAAAGGCATTAAGTTAGATTTTAAACCGAATACACGCTTTACCTACTCTAACACCAATTATGTTATTTTGGCGTTGATTGTGGAAGAAGTTACAAAAAAATCGTTTCAAAATGCTATGAAGGAGCTAATGTTAGAGCCTTTAAAAATGCACAATACTTTTGTTTTGGATAACTTAAAAAATAAAGACAACATTACACAATCATACCATGCAAATAACCAAAAAATGCATTGGGATTATTTAGATGGAACGTATGGCGATAAAAACATTTACACAACGGCGCGCGATATGCTGAAGTTAGATAAAGCATTGTATTCTGATAATTTTATAAGTAAAAAGTTAAAAGCCGAAATGTATAAAGGTTATTCGTACGAAAAATCGGGTGCAAACAATTACGGTCTGGCAATACGTATGGTTGAACCTAAAAATGATGGCGGTAATTTGTACACGTTTCATAACGGTTGGTGGCGTGGCAACAGAACATCGTACGTAACGTTGCGCCAAGACACGATAACCATTATCTGTTTTAACAATCATAATTCGCAAATGGCTTATAAAACAAAAGAATTAGCTCCACGATTGGGGAACTATCCTTTTATACAGATTAACGATTAATCATGCGACGAAAGTCGCTTTTTTTAGATATGATAAAACATGAAAAAATCAATTTTAGCACTACTTTCGTTGTTTGTACTTTCGTGTGCAAGCCACGATAAGCACAACAAACGTTATCATACAAAAATTGATGCGAAAAAATTACGGAAAGATGTTTCGTTTGTTCAAAAAAGACTTACAAACATGCATCCCGATTTGTATTGGTACATTTCAAAAGAAGATCTTAACAGAAAATTCGACAGCTTGTCGAATACTTTGAACGAACCTTTAACACCTAACGAATTTTACCTAAAGATCAGTCCGGTTGTGGCATCGGTTCATCAGGGACACATGAGTATGGGTATGTTAAATTTAACATGGGCAGATTCATTAAAAAAGAAATACAAAGGTTCAGTAAATCCATTATCAAATTTTGAATATGAGTATTTGAACGACAGACTTTTCATTAAAAGAAATAATTCTAAAACGGATACCATTCTTCAAACAGGAACGGAAATTATTGATATTAACGGAGTAAAACCTACAGATCTTTTTACAAAATACAGAAAAACATTTACTTCAGACGGATACAATGAAACGGCAATTCCTAAGTTTTTTGCACGTAGAGTAAATTCGTTTTACATTAATGAATTAGGTTTTGTTGACAGTATTAAAATGAATGTGGTTTGTGCCGATACTACTTTCTATTATACTGCAAAAAGAACGTTTAAAGAATCGAAAAAAGAAAGAAAATCGCTTGCAAAAAAAACACTTGCAGAGAAGAAAAACGATACTTTAAAAGACACTAAAATTGTTCAGACAGATACGTTACCAAAACTATCAAAAGAAGAACAAAAAATTAAAAAGAAGGCTTTAAAAAAATTAGCCGAACAAAAATATTATAAAAACGAATGGTTTGGTTATGATGGTAAAACCAAAACATTTTCTAAGCAAGTTACCTATCCTGTAGCAAAAGATAGTACGGTTGCTGTCCTTAAAATTAGAGATTTTAGTAAGGGACGAATAAAAGTTTACGATACCATTTTTGCCGAATTAAATAAACACAATGTACAGAATTTAATCATAGATTTACGTGGAAATCCAGGTGGGCGATTGAACGAAATTCATAAATTGGCACAATATTTAAACGATACCGCTTTTGTATTTATAAAACCTGCAACTATTGCAAACCGTGCTACTTTTTTGAATCTTTACAGAGGAAGAAGTGTTGCAAGTAAAATTTTAAGTACACCATTTATTTCTATTTTTTCAACAATCCGCGGATTAAGAGCCAGTAGAAATGAAGCAGGTGAATTACAGGTTCCAGTTAAATCGTCTAAAATAACACAACCAAAACCGCTGAACTATAAAAACAATATTTATGTAATTACAGATGGAATGACGTTTTCTGCGTCAGCCATTATTTCATCGCACTTAAAAGGTAGAAACCGCGCTGTTTTTGTGGGCGATGAAACCGGTGGAACGTTTAATGGAACAGTTGCCGGAATTATGCCTGATGTGAAATTACCAAACAGTAAATTAGTAGTTCGCGTTGGTTTAATGACCATAAAACCACATGAACAAACCGAAAAAGAAGGTTACGGTGTAATGCCTGATACATATATTAAACCAACTATTGAAGATTTTTTAAATGATAAAGACCCCGAATTAGATTGGATCTTAAATCAGATAAAATCAAACAGAAACGCTCTTAATTAAGAGCGTTTTTTATTTAAATATTACTCGTTGTGTGTAATTAAAACATATTAAATTTTCACGTCAGTTCGAGTGGTTTTTCGTAGTGAAACGTAGAAAAATTGTATCGAGAACTACATAAAAAGACTTCTCGATACAAAATTCCTTCCACTTCGTTACAGAAATTTTACTCGAAGTGACGTTTTGAAGTAATTTCACCTAACGGGATTAAATATTATAGGAATTTATTTGGTTTTCGTCAGTTCGAGCTTGTCGAGAACTTAATACTACAAACTTCTCGATACGCTTCACTTTGTTTCGAAATCGAAGTGACGATCTATTAACTTGTTCATTATGAATCTATTTAATCTCAATTTTTGGGAAAGACCAATTATAGCGAACAGCCAAAATTCTAATTAAAATAATGGTTCCGGCGGTTCCAACATAAATTACATCATCGTTTACGTGCAGTAATTTCAAACAAAAAAACATAAATCCGCCCATTAAACAAGCCGTTGCATAAATTTCTTTTCTAAAAATTACCGGAATTTCATTACAAAGAATATCTCGGGCAACGCCACCGAAACACGCAGTTACAGTTCCTAAAAGAATACATACAATTGGACTGAAATTGATTGACAATCCTTTTTCGATACCAATAATCGTGAAAATACCTATACCAATGGTATCAAATAAAAATAACGACGTTCGTAAAAAACTTAAATATTGCCTGAAAATGATCGAAATAATTGTTGCTGCTACCACAATGTAAAACGTTTGCAGGTTTAACAGCCAAAAAACCGGCGTGTTTCCAATTAGCAAATCTCTTAATGTTCCACCACCAATTGATGTTACCATGGCAATAACAAACACACCAAAAAAATCCAGTTTTTTTTCGATTCCTGCCAATGCACCCGAAATTGCAAACGCAATAAGTCCTAAAATATCTAATGTATTAAAAATCATTATTTGCTTGTTAAATGATTAAAGTCGTTAATTACGGTTTGTATAAACTGATGTTTTAAAATTTATTGCAACATTTGGTAATGTGTTAATAATTATTTCGGTCATTATTTCTAATTTTATCTATATATGCAAAATAAAGAAAAACGATTATAAAGTGAACTAAAACTAATTAAAAAATCTACTAATAATTTTTATAAAGCATTTACTTAGTTTACATATAGTTTGTGCTATTATTAGAGCCATTATATAGAAAATTTAATTCATAAAAATTACAATATGTTTCAATTATTAAAAGTTAGAACTTTCTCCGATTATATTTCTGATGTGTTTCAGTTTTTAAAGTTATATGGAAAGCATTATTTTTTAAACTATTTAAGGTTTGCTTTTACATCCATGTTAATTTCAATGCTAACAATTGTAATATTTTCTATTTTTTCTTCCCAAATATTTAATTCTTTTATAAGCATAATAGGTCTTGGAAGAAATTTTGAAAGCACAAATGCTGTAATACTATCTTTTTGCATGATATTACTTTATATAGTTGCTACATATTTTATTACAATAAGCCTCTCTTTTCCATTATATTATATGCGTTTAATTAAAGAGAATCCAAACGAAAAACCTCAATTGCAAGCTATTCGCTCATTATTTAAAAAAGATTTAAAACGTATGCTTCTTTTCGGTTTGTTAAGTTTAACTTTAAATATTATTGTAACGCTCATTTTTTTATTTGCTACCATCTATTTAATCGGTGGTTTTATTGCATTTTTATTTGCTCCTGTTCTTTTTTTATTAGGTTTAGTAGTTATTATAGTTATAATTATCCTAATACAGTTTTTAACAATTTGGTATATAATAACATTTTTCTATTACGGAAACGATCATTTACCTTTTTTTACTGCGGCAAAAAGAGCATTTAAAACATATTTAAAAAATTTCTGGAAAATTATTGGTACTAATTTATGTATGATATTAATTGTAAGTCTTTTACACAGGATAATCACATCCATTCCTTTAATGATAATCGCTCCATTTTTAGGAATTACAGATCTTAATTCTACTATTTTAAATTCATCTGTTTCAATCGCTGAAAAAATAATTATAATAATTATGGTTTGTGTTTCTTCTTTGGTGTATTTATTTTTATATCACTTCATTCTTATTCAAAATAATTTGGTTTACTATTCCGAATGTAAAAAAATAGAACATAAGAATATTAAACAAATTAATTGAATTAATTAAAACACATTTTAATAATCATTATTTTTGCAAACATGGTAAACCAGTAATAATTTAAATGAAACAGATAACAAGCATTCAAAATCAATTAATTAAAGATATTTTTCAGTTACAGGAAAAAAGCAAAGCGCGAAAAAAAGCCGGACTTTTCGTAATTGAAGGTATACGCGAAATTGAAATTGCTATTAAAAACGATTTTGTAATTGAACAGCTTTTAGTTTGTTTTGATTTATTTGATGCCGAAAAGCTGAATCATTTTAAAAGGAAACTTTCGAATACAATCGATTTGATTGAAATATCGAAGGAAGTGTATCAGAAAATAGCATATCGCGAAAGTACCGAAGGAATCATTGCAGTTGCTAAAACTAAAAATCATTCATTAGAAAACATTCAGTTACCTGAAAATCCGCTAATTGTGGTGTTAGAATCGTTAGAAAAACCAGGAAACATTGGTGCCGTTCTGCGCACAGCCGATGCTGCAAATATTGATGCCATTTTTATTGCCGATCCTAAAACCGATTTGTACAATCCAAATATTGTTCGATCAAGCGTTGGTGCTGTTTTTACAAATAAAATTGTAACTGCAAGTTCAGCAGAAATAATTAATTTCTTAAAAAACAATAATATTGCTATTTTTAGCGCTATTTTACAAGAAGCCGTTTCGTATTATTCGGTCGATTTTAAACAGGGATCTGCCATTGTAATGGGAACTGAAGCAACCGGCTTAAGTAAAATCTGGCGCGAACATTCAACAGAAAATATCATCATTCCAATGCAAGGTCAAATTGATTCCATGAATGTATCAGTTGCTGCTGCCGTATTAATTTTCGAAGCAAAAAGACAAAGAAATAGTCAAACAATATAAATAATTAAAAATTTCGTTATATTTATAAAAAATTTAAAAGTTTATGAAAAAAACTATATTAACAGCAATTTTCGGATTAAGCCTAATAGGTTTTTCGGCGCAAGCACAAGTAATTCATAAGTACGAACGATTCATTCAAGAATACAAATGGAAAGTTGGTGCAAGTTACAATATGATGGATTTTAACTTTAACTATTCTCCGGTTCCGGAAGGTGCAAGTATGATTTCTGGCGGAATTCCTGCAAAAGTTATGATAGGATACGAATTTGCTCCAAACTTATCAGTTGAAGCAGATTTTTCAATGAACGAAATGGAAGTAGGTAATTCTATGAACGGTAACCTTGTAACAGACAAAAAAATCAGTGTAGTAAACTTTAATGGTTCATTAGCGTACAGTTTAGGCGGCTTGTTTAATATTCCTGTGGCAGACCCTTACATTAAAGCTGGTATTGGTCACTTACGTTTAAACGAGGTTGATTTAACAATGGCAAGTGCCGGTGGTGGTATCAACTTCTGGATTGCCGATATTCCTGCTACAAAAAGTTCGCGTTATCACCATGACAGAGCTTACCGCCGTATTGGTTTAAATGTAGAAGCGATGGGAAGATCTAACATTTCTACCGAAGGTCCAGGTTCACACGCACAATATTCTGCAGGTGTATTTTACATCTTTTAGTAAAATCATTTGTCACAAATATATTAAGGGAGCTTCTGCTCCTTTTTTTATTGATTAAAATTGACAAACCAATAGTTTTTTTCATATATTTAAGCAAGTAAATGGGCATTTTATGACACAAGAAGAAATTGAAAAAGAAAATAAAGAAATCGCACGCGAGTACAAAGAGCTTTTAAGTATTAGTTATCAAACACTTACAGATGAAGATAAGAAACTGATACGCAAAGCATTCGATGTTGCCGTTGAAGCGCATAAAGATCAAAGAAGAAAATCGGGCGAAGCCTACATCTTTCACCCTATTGCCGTGGCTAAAATTGTGGCTTCAGAAATTGGTTTGGGACCTACATCAATCGCTGCTGCTTTAATGCACGATGTTGTTGAAGATACCGACATTACTGTGGGTGATATCGAACGTATGTTTAATCCTAAAATTGCAAAAATTGTTGAAGGATTAACCAAGATTTCGCGTATGGAACCCGATCCGGATATTTCGCTACAGGCAGAAAATTACCGTAAAATGTTGCTTACGCTGAATGATGATGTGCGTGTGATCTTGATAAAGATTGCCGACCGTTTGCATAATATGCAAACCATGAGTTCTATGGCGGCATACAAACAGGCTAAAATAGCATCGGAAACGTTGTACATCTATGCTCCATTGGCGCATCGTTTAGGTTTGTTTAACATTAAAACAAAATTGGAAGATTTAGGTTTGAAATATACCGAACCCGATGTTTACAACGATATTTTAAGTAAAACCAAAGAAAGTAAAGAAGAACAAAATGCGTATATAGAAAGCATTACATCTGTTTTAAACGAAGCGCTGGCAAAAGAAGGTATCTCGTTTACCATAAAAGGTCGCCCGAAATCTATTTATTCTATCCGTAGAAAAATGAAAGCACAAGGCGTAACTTTTGATCAGGTGTACGATAAATTTGCGATCCGTATTATTTACGATTCATCACCAGCCGATGAAAAATTTATAGCATGGAAAATCTATTCCATTGTAACAGATCATTACCGTCCGTCACCTAGTCGTTTGCGCGATTGGATTTCTTCGCCAAAATCAACCGGATACGAAGCGTTGCACATTACGGTTATGGGACCAAAAGGTCGTTGGGTTGAAGTACAGATCCGCAGTGAACGTATGGATGAAATTGCCGAGAAAGGATACGCAGCGCATTACAAATACAAACAAGGCGTTACCGAAGAAAATAGTTTAGATAAATGGCTGAATTTATTGAAAGAAGCTTTAGAAAATTCTGAAGCCAATGCGGTAGATTTTGTCGAAGATTTTAAACTGAACCTTTACGCAAAAGAAATTTACATTTTTACGCCGAAAGGCGAAATTAAATCGCTGCCAAAAGGTGCAACAGCGTTAGATTTTGCGTTCAGTATTCATACCGATATCGGTATAAAAACACGCGGAACTAAGGTGAACGGTAAATTAGTTCCGTTGAATTATGAATTAAATTCGGGCGATCAGGTAGAAATCATCACGTCGGCAAATCAAAAACCGAGCTCGCATTGGCTGGAATTTGTAACTACCGCCCGAGCAAAAAATAAGATTAAAAATGCCTTAAACGAAGACGTTAAACAGATTTCTGAAGACGGGAAAGAAATCTTAACCAGAAAATTAAAGCATTTAAAAGTTACGCTTGATGAAAAAGTGGTGAATGATCTGGTTAATTTCTTTAAACTAAAAACAAGTCAGGATTTATTTTATCGTGTGGGATCGGGCAAAATAGAAAATCAGCAGTTAAAAGAATTTGCTTCGCACAAGAACAGCAATGCTTTTATGAATTTCTTTAAGAAATCTATCAAAAAAGAAATGCCTGGTCAATTGTCTGAAACTAAATACGATTTATTAGTGTTTGGTAAAAACGAAGAAAAACTAGATTACAAACTAGCTAATTGCTGTAACCCTATTCCGGGCGATCAGGTTTTTGGTTTTGTAACGATTAACGAAGGAATCAAAGTTCATAAAATCGACTGTCCGAATGCAATCAGCCTTCAGTCAAATTACGCATACAGAATTCTTCCTGCAAAATGGATCGATTCATCTACTCAAGAATTTAATGCATCATTAATGATTAAAGGAATTGATGGTTTAGGATTAACAAATGAGCTTACCAGAGTAATATCTAACCAAATGAATGTGAATATTCAAAGTATTTCGTTAAGTTCAAACGCTGGAATTTTCAACGGACAAATTACCGTAATTGTTCCGAATAATCAGGTGTTAAACAGGCTTATTGAAAACATTCAAGGAATAGACGGCGTTGAAAAAATTACACGTATTTTAGGAACTGCTTAATTTTAAATATTTAATTTTTAGTATCGGTAATAAACTTTTATATTTGTGCTGTTAAAAAGGATCATGGAAGAAAATAAAAATCAAGAAATTGTAAAAAACGTTTTTACTAAATATTTAGAAGAAAAAGGGCACCGCAAAACGCCGGAACGTTACGCAATTCTTCAGGAAATTTACGAAAACGAAGAACATTTCGATATTGAATCGTTATACATTAAAATGAAAAACAAAAACTATCGTGTAAGTAGAGCAACGCTTTATAATACGATAGAATTGTTATTGGAATGTGGTTTGGTGCGCCGTCATCAGTTCGGGCAGAACCAATCGCATTACGAAAAATCGTATTTCGATAAGCAACATGACCATATTATTTTAACAGATACAGGCGAAGTGATTGAATTTTGTGATCCGCGAATTCAAACCATTAAGCAAACCATCGAAGAAATTTTTAACATAAAAGTTCATAATCACTCTTTATATTTCTACGGAACCAAAGAGGATAAAACCAATACAACTAATAATTAAAAACAGACTAACATACTAAACATGACAGTAGATTTGTTACTTGGTCTTCAATGGGGAGATGAAGGAAAAGGAAAAATTGTAGACGTTCTTACATCTAAATACGATATTATCGCACGTTTCCAAGGCGGACCAAATGCAGGACACACGTTGGAATTCGATGGAATTAAGCACGTTTTAAGAACAATTCCTTCTGGAATTTTCCATAAAAACTCAATAAATATCATCGGAAACGGCGTTGTAATGGATCCGGTGGTTTTTCAAAAAGAAATTGAAGGTTTGCAAAAGTTTGATATCGATGTTCAATCAAGACTTTTAATCTCAAGAAAAGCACATTTAATTTTACCTACGCACCGTTTGTTAGATGCAGCTTCGGAAGCATCGAAAGGCAAAGCAAAAATTGGTTCTACTTTAAAAGGAATTGGTCCTACTTATATGGATAAAACCGGTAGAAACGGTTTGCGTGTAGGCGATATTGAACTGGCTGATTTTAAAGAAAGATACAATGCGTTGGCTGAAAAGCATATCGACATGATTAAATTCTACAATGTTGATTTGCAGTACAATTTAGCTGAAATGGAAGATGAATTCTTTGCTGCTGTTGAAGAATTAAAGAAATTAACTTTTATTGATTCTGAATTTTACTTAAACAGTGCTTTAAAAGAAGGAAAATCTATTTTGGCAGAAGGTGCACAAGGATCTTTGTTAGATATCGATTTTGGAACATATCCTTTCGTAACATCATCAAACACAACTGCTGCAGGTGCTTGCACAGGTTTAGGTATTGCCCCAAACAAGGTAAAAGATGTTTTTGGTATTTTCAAGGCATACACAACCCGCGTTGGTTCTGGCCCATTCCCTACCGAATTATTTGAT
>CAMLFV010000027.1 GCA_946479395.1 uncultured Flavobacterium sp.
AAAACGCGTTATAAAGAATCATAATTTCTTACATCGGCAATAATGCAAATTATTTCTGCGTTTGTAGTGCATTTTGAAATTTCTAAAGAAATATGATGTAATGGAGTTTCGGCTTGATCTAATAAAATAAGTTTCTTTGGATTAAAAGCGGCAACCTGCCATACAATTTCGCTTCCGATTGATCCGGCTGCACCCGAAACCAAAACAACTTTATCTTTAATTTGATTAGATATCTGATTGTTGTTAATTACGATTGGTTTGCGTTCTAAAAGGTCTTCAATTTTTATTTTTCGGATATTTGAAGCTACCTTTTTTTGATTGTTGATGTCTGTTAATCTTGGTAAACTATAAACTTTGATGTTGTAATTTAAACAGTCTTCAATAATCTCAATTTTTTCATCTTTTGTAAGATTTTCATCGGCAATAATTAAATTGTTTGCACCTAAAGATCTAACTAAAACCGAAACTTTGCGGGTTTTCCCGATTATCGGGATATTTAAAATTCGGTTATATGAATTTTTTGCATTGGGATTTATAAATCCTTGTAGTTTATATTTTTTAGGAACTTCGGCTGTGATTGCATTTGCAATAGCAATGGCACGTTCGTCGCTTCCGTAAATAACTGTTTTTATGTATTGTTGACTATCGTTAGAATATTCTGAAAAAAAATCGAAACATACTTTTACAAGTAATCTAAAAATAACGAGTAAACCGTAAGTAATTGCAATACTGATTAATAATTGTGTGTTTAAAAATAACCTGCCGTCATAAATTAAATCTACAACTGTATTGGTTATATATAAGGCTAAAAAACACAAAGCTTCTACAAAGAAAAGTTTGGCTGCATCGTTTAGGGTAGTGTGTCTAACAATTCCGGTAAAAGTTTTAAAATACCAAAAAGCAAAAAGATGTGTGCCAAGAAAAAGGGTAAATACAAAAGGAGCTTGAATAATTGGTTGATAGTCAATGCCAATTCCTTTTAAAATAAGATGTGTTATTACGGCAGAAAAAATTACAATAGCAATATCAATAGAAAAAATAATCCATCGAGGCAGATATTGAATTGTTTTCAAGTGTGAAAAATTCTCCTGTATTTTTTTTGACAACGTCATAACAATTTTTAAATAAGATTCCCCTTAGCTCCGCAAAAGTATTGTTTTTAAATTTTAAATGAAAATTTAATATTAAAATTCTATTTTCTTTTTTCGTAATTCAAAATTTTGACCTAAATACACCTTTCTAACCATTTCATCCTCAGCTAAATCTTCAGGGATTCCCGCCTTCAAAATACCTCCTTCGAACATTAAATACGTTTTATCTGTAATCGCCAAAGTTTCCTGCACATTATGGTCGGTAATTAAAATACCGATGTTCTTGTTTTTCAACTGAGCCACAATGCGCTGAATGTCTTCTACAGCTACTGGATCTACACCAGCAAAAGGTTCATCTAATAAAATAAATTTAGGATCGGTTGCCAAAGCTCGAGCAATTTCTGTTCTTCTGCGTTCACCACCCGATAATAAATCACCACGATTGGTACGGATATGCTGCAAACTGAACTCATCAATCAATGATTCCATTTTAGCTTCTTGCTCTTTTTTAGAAAGCGTTGTAAGCTGTAGAACTGAAAGTATATTGTCTTCGATACTTAACTTTCTAAAAACCGATGCTTCCTGCGCCAAGTAACCAATACCGTTTTGGGCACGTTTATACATGGGGTAATTGGTAATATTTAAATTATCTAAAAAAATATTGCCCGAATTTGGTTTTACCAACCCCACAATCATGTAGAACGATGTTGTTTTTCCGGCACCATTTGGTCCTAATAAACCAACAATTTCCCCTTGGTTTACTTCAACCGAAACGCCTTTAACAACTTTTCGTCCTTTATATGTTTTAATTAAATTATCTGCTCTTAATTTCATTGCTTAATTCTTTGTTAAGGCTTCGTTTTTCTCTTTTTGTACGTTACGTTTTGTAATTACTTTAGCAATTATAATACTGCATTCGTACAAAATTACCAACGGAAACGATACAATTAGCTGGCTAATTACATCGGGCGGAGTTACAACTGCTGCTACAATTAAAATCAACACGTAAGCGTATCTTCTGTATTCCTTTAAAAAACTATCGGTAATTAAACCTAAATAGGTTAAAAAGAAAATAATAATTGGCAGTTCAAATACCAAACCCGTTGCCAGCGATGTTGTTTTAACCAGACTGATATATGAATTGATATCGATTTGATTTTCAACGACACTACTTATGGTAAAGTTAGCCAAAAAGTTGATTGATAAAGGTACTAAAACAAAATATCCAAAAAGCACTCCTAAAAAGAATAGAATGCTCGATACAAATATGAACAATTTCGCATATTTTCGTTCGTTTTGATACAATGCTGGTCGTATAAATTTCCAAAATTCCCATAAGATAATCGGAAATGCCATTATGAAACCGGCTGTAATACACGTCCAAATCATTACAGATAATTGTCCGTCCATGGTTCGGTTCTGAATTACAAAAGGCAGTTCGTTATCGCAGAACGATCGGTCTAAATCATATTTTGTAGCAACATCGCAAAAAAACTGGTAAGTAATAAAATCGCCTTGTTTCGGTCCAAAAATAATCACATCAAAAATAAACTCGTTAAAAAAAACAGCTACTACCGATGTTATTAAAATTGCAATACAACTGCGTACTAAAAGCCATCTTAATTCTTCTAAATGGTTTAAGAACGACATTTCTTTGTTGGTGTTTTTATTTTTCACGATACAATTCCTTCCTTTAAAATGTCGTGTAAATGGATAATGCCTGCATATAGATTATTGTCTGTAACTACTAATTGCGTAATTTCAAACGATTCCATAATGTTTAAAGCATCTTCTACTTTTGAATTTATTTCGATTGATTTCGGATTTACCGTCATAATGTCTTTTGCAGTGATTGCTGATAAATCGGTTGTTTTTTCTAACATCCGTCTTATATCGCCATCGGTAATAATTCCTTTGATATCTTCGCCGTCTAGAACTGCAGTAACGCCTAAACGTTTGTTCGATATTTCAAAAATGACCTGTTGAATGGTTGATTCTATAGTAACCGCAGGTTTGTTTTTATCGTCTAAAATATCTTTAATTTTAAGCAATAGTTTTTTGCCCAAAGCACCACCCGGATGAAATTTAGCAAAATCGTTCGCAGTAAACTTTCTCATTTCAATTAACGCAACAGCCAAAGCATCGCCCAAAGCCAATTGATCGGTTGTGCTTGTGGTAGGAGCCAAATTGTTAGGATCGGCTTCTTTTTCAACATACGCATTAATAACAAAATCGGAATTCTTTCCTAAAAAAGAAGATTCGTTAGCGGTCATACCTATTAAAATATTTCCGTCGCGCTTTAACAACGGAGCCAAGACTTTAATTTCCGGACTATTTCCGCTTTTCGATATACACAAAACAACATCGTCTTTTGTAATCATACCTAAATCGCCATGAACGGCTTCGGCAGCATGCATAAACAAAGACGGCGTTCCGGTAGAGTTTAAAGTGGCAACAATTTTCTGACCAATATGTGCACTCTTGCCAATTCCTGTAATTACCAGCCTTCCTTTTGTGTTAAATATAGCTTGAACCGATTTTAAAAAGTCATCGTTTAAAAAATCTATAGCCTTTGTAATAGCATCGCTTTCAGCTTTTAAAGTGCTTTTTGCGGCTGCTAATATGTTAAAATTAATGTCCAAAATACAAACGTGTTATGTAAATTTTGCTAAAACTAAAAGATTTGTATATCTTTATAATTGCAAATTTAGATAAAATAGCATAATTAAAAACATGAAATCAATCGAAATTGACTTACATAAAGAATTAAAAAAATATTTCGGATTCAGTCAGTTCAAAGGATTGCAAGAGCAGGTTGTAAAAAGCATTATTTATGGCAACAACACTTTTGTAATTATGCCAACGGGCGGTGGTAAATCGTTATGTTACCAATTACCTGCTTTGGTTTTAGAAGGAACTGCAATCGTTGTATCGCCTTTAATTGCTTTAATGAAAAATCAGGTTGATGCCATTCGTGCACTTTCAAGCGAAATAGGTGTGGCACACGTATTAAATTCTTCATTGACAAAAACCGAAATTACACAGGTTAAGGAGGACATAAAGAAAGGTGTTACCAAACTTTTATACGTAGCACCGGAATCGTTGACAAAGGAAGAATATGTAGAGTTTTTAAATTCTGTGCCATTATCTTTTATTGCAATTGATGAAGCACACTGTATTTCAGAATGGGGACACGATTTTAGACCCGAATACAGAAACCTTCGAAACATCATCAGAAAATTAGGCGATATTCCAATTATTGGTTTAACGGCAACTGCAACGCCAAAGGTTCAAGAAGATATCCTTAAAAATCTGGAAATAACTAACGCAAATACGTTTAAAGCTTCGTTTAACAGAGCTAATTTGTTTTACGAGATTCGCCCGAAAACCAAGAATATAGAATCGGATATTATCAAATTCATTAATCAGTTTAAAGGAAAATCAGGCGTTATTTATTGCTTAAGCCGTAAAAAGGTCGAAGAAATAACGCAGGTTTTACAAGTTAACGGAATTTCGGCAGTAGCTTATCACGCAGGATTAGATGCCAAAACACGCGCAAAACATCAAGACATGTTTTTAATGGAAAATGTAGATGTTGTAGTAGCTACTATTGCCTTCGGAATGGGAATTGACAAGCCCGATGTGCGTTTTGTGATACATCACGATATACCAAAATCACTGGAAAGTTATTATCAGGAAACCGGTCGCGCAGGTCGCGATGGTGGCGAAGGTTACTGCTTGGCATACTATTCTTATAAAGATATCGAAAAGCTTGAGAAATTTATGGCAGGTAAACCGTTGGCTGAACAGGAAATTGGTTATGCGTTGTTACAAGAAGTGGTTGCTTATGCAGAAACATCGGTATCCCGACGCAAATTTTTACTGCATTATTTCGGTGAAGAATTTGATGAAGTGAATGGGGAAGGAGCCGATATGGACGATAATTCGCGCAATCCGAAATCAAAAAAAGAAGCAAAAGATCAAGTAGAGCTTTTATTAAGAACCATTCAGGATACCAAGCAAATCTACAAATCAAAAGAAATTGTTCTTACCTTATTGGGTAAAATAAACGCCGTTATAAAATCGTACAAAACCGATGCACAAAGCGTTTTTGGAGCAGGAAAAGAGTTTAACGATAAATTCTGGATGGCATTGATTCGTCAGGTTTTGGTATCAAATTTAATATCGAAAGATATCGAAAGTTATGGTGTGCTGAAAATCACTAAAGAGGGGAAAGATTTTCTGAAAAATCCGACTTCTTTTATGATGACCGAAGATCATAATTACGAAACTACCAACGATGAAACCATTATTACCAATGCAAAGGCATCAAATGTTGCTGATGAAGTTTTGGTAAGTATGCTGAAAGATTTACGTCGAAAAGTAGCCAAAAAAATGGATGTACCGCCGTTTGTGGTTTTTCAGGATCCGTCTTTAGAAGATATGGCATTAAAATATCCCATAAAGTTAGATGAATTAGCAAATGTACATGGAGTAAGTGAAGGTAAAGCAAAAAAATACGGTAAAGAATTCATCGATTTAATTACACGATACGTTGAAGAAAATGATATTATTCGCCCTGATGACTTGGTGGTAAAATCAACCGGAGCAAATTCTGCCTTAAAACTGTTTATTATTCAAAGTGTGGATCGTAAATTGTCGTTAGAAGATATTGCAGCTGCCAAAAGCTTAAATATGGATGCTTTGTTGAAAGAAATGGAACAGATTGTTTATTCGGGCACGAAATTGAACATTAATTATTGGATTGATGATGTTTTGGATGAAGATCAGCAAGAAGAAATTAAAGAATATTTTATGGATGCCGAAAACGATTCTATAAAAGCAGCCTTAAAAGAATTCGATGGCGATTACGATATAGAAGAACTTCGATTAATGCGTATAAAATTCATTAGCGAAGTAGCGAATTAATTTTTTAAGATAGCCTTGATTGATATGAATAAAACATTAATTACAGCTGTTTTGTGTTTTGCAGGAATATTTTCGTTTGCTCAAAAACAAGAAACAACCAAAGACTATAAGCAATCTTTGGTTAGCTATGATGATTTTAAAAATTTAACTTCTGAAGTAGAAAAACACAGGGCTGACCGTTTAGTAGATTTAAACACTTTTTTACGAATGAGTAAAGAAGAAAATGTCGTTATTTTAGATACTCGTTCAACTTTTCGCTATAATTTAAAACATATTCAAGGTTCTATTCATTTAAGCTTTACCGATTTTACACAACAATCATTAAATGAATTAATTCCCGATCCAAACACTAAAATTTTAATTTACTGTAATAATAATTTCGAAGGTGATCAGCTTAATTTTGCTTCAAAAATTGCTATTCCAAATAAAAATAATAGAGATCAAGATTCAGCTAACAAAACAACAATGTTGGCTTTAAACGTACCTACATATATCAATTTATACGGTTACGGTTACCGAAATATTTATGAATTAGATGAACTGGTAAACATTAACGACTCAAGAATAATTTTTGAAGGATCTCAAATTGATTAAAAAGGCAACACCGTTTTAAGCAATATCAGAATATAACTCACCACGGTGCGGTTTTAAAACATCGCGTACTTTTCGCATCAATTCATCATTCACTACAATAAAAGCAATCGAATGAAATTCGTTAATCTGCTGAAAACCAGAAATCGAAATCTGTAATTGTTCAATTTGTATAAATTCTTTTAAATGAATTTCCTGATGTTCGGCTGTTTTTAAAGCATCGGGACCTCTAAAATCCCATATTAATTTTATTTGTCGTTCCATTTTATCAAATTTTCGTAAATTTAAAACATCCTTTTCAACAAATCTATAATTAATGTATTTTTGTAGTTTCAAATTTGCTTTATAACAAAATGCCTCAAGAAATACAATTACAAGTCCTTCCGGAAATTGCAGCTACAAATCATTTGCTGGTAGATTATGTTGCCAAATTAACGCATACGCCTTCAAGTGAAATTCAGCATGTTACCATTTTAAAAAGATCGATCGATGCCCGACAAAAACAGGTGAAAATCAATCTTAAAGTTCAGGTTTTCTTTCAAGGCGAAGATGTGCAGCACAGATCGGTTTCTTTTCCCGATTATAAAAATGTGAATAATGCACCGGTAGCAATTGTAGTTGGGGCAGGACCTGCAGGATATTTCGCGGCATTGCAATTGATTGAATTAGGCGTAAAACCTATTGTTGTTGAACGAGGAAAAGATGTTCGCGGTCGTCGTAGAGATTTAAAGGCAATTAACGTAGATCATATTGTAAATCCCGATTCTAATTACTGTTTTGGCGAAGGTGGTGCAGGAACCTATTCTGATGGGAAGCTATACACCCGATCAAAAAAACGGGGCGATGTAAACCGTATTTTAGAACTCTTGGTTGCTTTTGGAGCATCGCAAGATATTTTGGTTGAAGCGCATCCACATATTGGAACAAATAAACTTCCAAAAATTATGGAAGATATGCGTCATAAAATTACCGAGTTTGGTGGGGAAGTTTTGTTTGATAAACGCGTGGTTGATTTTGATGTTAAAGGTAACAAAATAAAAGGTGCGATCTTGCATACAGGCGAAACCATTGCGGCAAATCAAGTTATTTTGGCAACCGGACATTCGGCTCGAGATATTTTTGAATTATTAGATCGAAAAAAGATTCTGATAGAAGCCAAACCATTTGCATTGGGCGTTCGTGCAGAACATCCGCAGTCTTTAATAGATAGTATTCAGTATTCATGCGATTTTCGTGGCGATTTTCTTCCGCCCGCACCATATTCCATCGTAAAGCAGGTGAATGGTCGTGGTATGTATTCGTTTTGTATGTGTCCCGGCGGAGTTATTGCGCCTTGTGCTACCGATGTTGAAGAGGTTGTTACCAACGGTTGGTCGCCATCAAAACGCGATCAAATTACTGCAAATTCAGGAATTGTAGTCGAATTAAAATTAGAAGATTTTAAACCTTATCAAAAACATGGTGCTTTGGCAGGGATGTATTTTCAGAAAGAAATAGAAAACACTGCTTGGAAGGTTGCAGGTAAAACACAACAAGTTCCGGCACAGCGAATGATAGATTTTTCAAACAAAAAAGTTTCCGAATCGTTACCTAAAACATCGTATGTTCCCGGAGTTGTATCGTCAGAATTAGGTGATGTTTTTCCAAAGTTTTTAACAGCAATCATGCGTCAGGGTTTTCAGGAATTCGGTAAAAGTATGAAAGGTTATTTTACAAACGATGCCATTTTGCATGCGCCTGAAAGTAGAACTTCGTCGCCTGTTCGTATTCCAAGAAACGATGATACGCTGGAACATTTGCAAATAAAAGGACTGTATCCTTGTGGCGAAGGTGCAGGTTACGCCGGCGGAATTATTTCTGCAGCGATCGATGGCGAAAAATGTGCCATTAAATGTGCCGAACAAATTTTTGGTTACAGAAATTAAACCCGTTGGGTGCAATATAAAATAAATAAAAATTAACCACATAGACGAATAAAATTATAACTAATTGTCAAAGATGGGATAGAAAATTATATTATTTTTCACATAGTTTGCTATATGAAAAGTAAAACGCCTTATCACAATCTTTTAAAAGCATAAGAAAAATCTATGTTTCTATGTGGTGGAAATAATTACACCCAAAGGGTTAGAAATTAAATTAATAAGTATGTGTTTTAAGATCGATTTTAACTTGAAACATTAAACCTTAAACAAAAAATATGGAATTAAAATTAAGTCGCCCGATTTGCTTTTTCGATTTAGAAACAACGGGAATTGATGTAGCAAAAGACCGAATTGTAGAAATATCGATATTAAAAATTTTCCCAAACGGAAACAAAGAAAGTAAAACGTGGCTGGTAAATCCAACGGTTTCTATTCCTGCGCATGCTACGGCTGTTCATGGAATTACTAATGAAAAAGTAGCGAACGAGCCAACTTTTAAAGAACTGGCAGGACAAGTTTACAACATGATTAAAGATGCCGATTTGGCTGGATACAATTCAGATCGATTTGATATTCCTTTATTGGCAGAAGAATTATTGCGTGCCGATGTTGATTTTGATATGAAAAACCGAGTTTCGATCGATGTTCAGACGATCTTTCATAAAAAAGAAGAGCGTACGTTAAGCGCAGCTTATAAATTCTATTGTCAAAAATCGTTAGAAAATGCGCATTCGGCAGCGGCTGACACAGAAGCAACTTACGAAATTTTAAAAGCGCAGTTAGATCGGTACGAAGATTTAGAAAACGATATGAAAGCACTTTCTGTATTCACAACTCGTAAAAAATCGGTTGATTTTGCCGGATTTATCGCCTTGAATGATAACGGACAAGAAATTTTTACATTTGGTAAACATAAAGGTGATTTGGTTGATGATGTTTTAGATCGCGAACCAGGCTATTTTGGTTGGATTCAAAATGCCGATTTTCCGTTGTACACCAAAAAAGTGTTAACAGGAATTAAGTTGCGTAAACTAACCAATAAGTTTTAGTATGAAAATTATTTGCGTAGGTAGAAACTATATTGATCATATCAAAGAACTTTCTAACCAAAAACCAACAGAACCGGTACTTTTTATGAAGCCCGATACATCGGTTTTACTAAAAACGTTTCCTTTTGTAATTCCCGATTTTTCAAACGATGTACATCACGAAGTTGAAGTTTTGGTAAAAATTTGCAAGGTGGGAAAAAGTATCAGTCCAAAATTTGCACATAAATATTACAATCAAATTGGGTTGGGCATCGATTTTACTGCACGTGACGTTCAATCTAAACTAAAAGAAAAAGGTTTGCCTTGGGAAATTGCTAAAGGGTTTGATGGAGCAACGGTTATAGGCGATTTTGTTGATAAAAATCAGTTTGATAATCTTCAAAATATATCTTTTCAATTAATGAAAAACGATAAGGTTGTTCAAAACGGAAACACACAGGATATGTTGTGGCAGATTGATGAGTTGATTTCTTACATATCACAGTTTTTTACACTGAAAATTGGCGATATTATTTTTACGGGAACACCAAGCGGCGTATCAAAAGTGAACAGCGGCGATGTGTTGGAAGGTTTCTTGGAAGATAAAAAAATGTTTGGCTTTAAAGTTTTATAATGAAAGCGGCAATTGTAACCATAGGTGACGAGCTGTTAATTGGTCAGGTTATTGATACCAACAGCGTTTTTATAGGTCAGGAATTAGAAGCAATTGGTTGTACCGTTGTAGAAAAGGTCGCGATTTCTGATACCATTGAAGCAATTACCAATACAATGATTCGTTATCAGAACAAGGTTGATCTGGTTGTTCTTACCGGTGGTTTAGGACCAACGAAAGATGATGTTACCAAAAAAACGCTGGCACATTATTTTAATGACGAGCTGATTTTTAACGATGAAGTTTTTCTTCATGTAAAAAAGTTGATCGAGGGTTATTACAACCGCCCAATTACCGAAATGAACCGTCAGCAGGCGTATCTTCCATCTAAATGTACTATTTTGTTTAACGATGTTGGTACAGCGCCGGGCATGTTAATGGTAAAAGAACAAACAACTTTTGTATCGTTACCGGGCGTGCCTTACGAAATGAAATATCTGGTTACCGAAAAATTATTACCTTATATAAAAGAACAGTTTAAGTTAGAAGCCATCGTTCATAAAACGGTTTTAACGGTTGGAATTGGCGAAAGTCTATTAGCAGAAAAAATAGAGCAATGGGAAGATAGCTTACAACCTTTAAATATCCATTTGGCTTATTTGCCTCAATTTGGTTTAGTGCGTTTGCGTTTAAGCAAAACGGGAAGTTCTGTTGATGCAATCGAAGCAGAAATCACTCAAAAGATTTCAGAATTGCAATTGTTGATTCCTGAATTTTTTATCGGAATAACAAATGCCGATTCGTTGTTTAACGAAGTGGTACTGCTTTTAAAACAAAGCGGCTTAACAATTGCAACAGCAGAGAGTTGTACAGGTGGAAGCATCGCTCAAAAATTAACATCGGTAGAAGGTTCTTCGGGGTATTTTAAAGGAAGTGCTGTAACATACGCAACAAAATCTAAAGTGAATATTTTAGGTGTTCAGCAACAAACAATTGATACATTTAGTGTAGTAAGCGAAGAAGTTGCACGCGAAATGGCTGTTGGTGCAAAAAGAATATATAAGGCAGATTTAGCAATTTCAACCACCGGAAATGCTGGTCCGTTAAAAGGCGATGGCGATGCCGAAATAGGAACTGTTTGTATGGCATTTGCTTTTAAAGATCAGGTAGAATCGTTTAGGTTTAATTTTGGACAGCCACGTAATAAGGTAATACTAGCAGCTGTAGAAAAAACGTGGTTAATTCTTTATAAATATTTAAAAAATAAGTAATAAGATTTGTTTAAATAAAATTTAAGTTGTTATTTTGCACACTGATTTTAAAAGTAAGAAATAATGTCAAGAGTTTGTCAAATTACAGGAAAGCGCGCGATGGTTGGAAACAACGTATCACACGCTATGAACAAAACTAAGAGAAAGTTTTCTGTAAACTTAGTTAAGAAGCGTTTTTACATCGCTGAAGAAGACAGATGGGTAACTTTAAAAGTATCTACATCTGCATTAAAAACAATTAACAAAAAAGGTATTGCAGCAGTTTTGAAAGAAGCTAAAGCAAACGGATTATTAAAGTAATTCAGTTCACCATTAAAATTTTATCACAATGGCAAAGAAAGCAAAAGGAAATAGAATTCAAGTAATTTTAGAATGTACTGAGCATAAAGCAACTGGATTACCAGGTACTTCACGTTACATTACTACAAAAAACAAGAAAAATACTCCAGATAGAATGGAAATCAAAAAATTCAATCCTATCTTAAAGAAAGTAACAGTTCATAAAGAAATTAAATAATTTAGTTAGTCATGGCAAAGAAAACCGTAGCAACATTACAAGGAGCTTCAAAGAAATTAACCAAAGCTATTAAAATGGTTAAGTCTCCAAAAACAGGCGCTTACACATTCGTTGAGTCAGTTATGGCTCCTGAGTTAGTTGATGAATTTTTAGCAAAAAAATAATCATTCAACAAAAAAGCATTAAAGCTATCTAAATTATTAGGTAGCTTTTTTTATTTTAAAGGGAATGATATTTATAAGAAATCCTAAGATTAATATCAGTATATTTGTTACTTAAAAATTGTAAAATATGAGTTTTTTTAAGCGTTTATTTTCATCAGAAAAGAAAGAAACACTTGATAAAGGGCTTGAAAAGTCAAAAACATCTTTTTTTGATAAACTGTCAAAAGCAGTTGCCGGAAAATCAAAAGTAGATGACGATGTTTTAGATAATCTGGAAGATATCCTAATCACCTCAGACGTAGGTGTGAATACCACTTTAAAGATTATCAACCGTATCGAAAAACGTGTAGCCGAAGATAAATATTTAGGGACCGACGAATTGAACAAAATTTTGCGCGAAGAAATTTCAGGATTACTTTCTGAAACAAAATCGGGCGAAGCTACAGAATTCGAAGTTCCAAAAGATAAAAAGCCTTACGTAATCATGGTTGTCGGTGTAAATGGTGTTGGTAAAACAACAACTATTGGTAAGCTGGCGTATCAGTTTAAAAAGGCGGGTCATAACGTAGTTTTAGGAGCGGCAGATACTTTTCGTGCAGCAGCTATTGATCAGTTACAGATTTGGGCAGATCGTGTTCAAGTGCCAATCGTGAAACAACAAATGGGATCAGATCCGGCTTCGGTTGCGTTTGATACATTAGAATCTGCGGTTGCACAAAACGCCGATGTGGTAATTATTGATACTGCCGGGCGTTTACACAACAAAGTAGGTTTAATGAACGAATTAACCAAGGTAAAAAGGGTTATGCAAAAGGTTATTGGCGATGCCCCACACGATGTAATGTTGGTTTTAGACGGATCTACCGGTCAAAACGCATTTGAGCAGGCTAAACAGTTTACCGCAGCAACCGAAGTTTCGTCATTAGCAGTTACAAAGTTAGATGGTACTGCAAAAGGCGGTGTGGTAATTGGTATTTCAGATCAGTTTCAAATTCCGGTTAAATATATCGGAGTAGGAGAAGGGATTGAAGATTTACAAGTTTTTAATAAATACGAATTCGTAGATTCATTCTTTAAATAATGAAAAATATTTTAGCTTTTATTGCACTTTCGGTATTTATAGTTTCTTGTTCCAAACCAATTTCTGCCGAAGAATTGAAAAATTTAAACGGATATTGGGAAATCAATGAAGTAAAAACTGCAGATGGAGATACAAAAGAGTTTCAATCGAACAACAACGTAGATTTTTTTGAGTTGAACGATTTAAAGGGAACTCGAACCAAAGTTGTTCCACAGTTCGATGGAAAAAATGCATCAAACGGTATAAAAGAACAATTTACAGTTTTAGATTCTGCCAATGCAACGTATTTGAAATATTCTACAGATTACGCTAAATGGACAGAAAAAGTTGATAAATTAACTAAAGATAAACTGGTAATTATCAACCAAAACGATATAAAATACACATATAAAAGGTTTACGCCGATTGTAGTAAATGAATAATAAAAAATTTAATCCTTACAAACGCTTGCACGAAGAATCATCGATTCAAGATGTTTTGGGGAAAATGATTTCGGGCTATAATTTAGAAAAAGGTATCGATAAATTAAATGTTCGTGAAGCCTGGATAAAGCTTTTAGGTCCGGGAATTGCAGCTTACACACAGCAGGTAGAATTGCGAAAAGACACGTTGTTTGTTTCGTTATCGTCTAACGTTTTGCGAGAAGAATTAAGCTATGGTTTAGACAAAATCATTGCCATGATAAATGAAGATTTAGGCAAAGAAATCATTAAAAAAATAATTTTAAGATAAACTCATATTTTCTATGAGTTTTTTTATTTACATTTCATTTTAATTTGTATATTCGATTAAAATACAAATCATTATGAAAAGGAAAATACTTTTAGCAGCAGTTTTATTTACAACTTTAACAACTTTTGCTCAAACCTTTGAAAATAAAGCAACCTTCTGGGCAAAACCTAATAAAACGCAAAGTACAAAACAGGTATTTAATAAAAATGCCTCGTTAAATCACGGTACAAATCAATCATTAACAACAAATATCGGCGAAGGCAGTTCAAACTTTTACATGGTTTTTAAGTCGGGAGATCCTGTTGAAAAAGATTTGTTGAACTTTACATTTACATGCGCGCAACATGCAGTAACTACGCATAATATTAATTACCACGATGCTGCTACGGTTGATCAGAAAAGAAAAACCGGAGCTATTGTAAAATATGGTTTTGAATATCCTGGCGCAAGCGGAGATAAAAATTATGTAACTGTTATAGATCAACCTAATGATTTAACCGATGTTTACGAAGTAATTTACGTGAATGACAAATTCACAGAATTAGATCATCAGCTAATTCAAACGTATTTATCAGTAAAATACGGAATTTCGTTAATAAATCCTGCAAATTATGTAGATGCAAATGGAAAGCAGATTTGGAACAGCAACTTAAATGCACAGTATAATACAAACATTACAGGTGTTGGTAAAAGCGATTATTTTGGTTTGAACAAAACCGAAACAGTTAATTCTGTTGATAAGCGTATCGAAATTAGTACAAACGGTTTTAACAACAACGAATATTTGTTTATTGGAGCCAACAATGAAAATACATCATTTGTAAAATCAAACGATTACGAAATTTTAAATTCATCGTGGTTGGTTCAAACAAATACGGCTTCTAATTTAACTACATTGCGTTTTAATTTAGGATCGTTAAAATCAACTGGAACGTATGAGTTGTTAATCAATCAAAGTGCAACATCATTTGATAATACCAACGTATTAAAAGTTCAAGGAAAAGTAGAAGGAAACCAATTAGTTTTTGAAAATGTTATGTTTGATGCCGACGGAAATGGATTTGATACTTTTTCGGTAGGATACACAACAAAGGCTAAAGAAAATTCAAAACCTGAAATTGTTTCAAATTCAAAAGTAAATGCGTATCCAAACCCTGCAAATATTAACGAAACAGTTAATGTAGCTTACAATTTTGATAAACCGACAAATTTAAACATTCACGTTTTCACGGTTGAAGGTCGATTAATCAACAAACAAGAAGTGAACAACATTAACAATCATGTGTTTGAAACCAAGTTTTCAACAGCCGGAGTTTACTTAATAGTATCAACCTACAACGGTGAAATAACAACAAACAGAATTATTGTAAAATAACAAAAAACTCAAGAAAAGCACCCTTTGAAAGAAGGGTGTTTTTTATTTGTATTAATTTTGGTAAATTTGATATTTGCTTAATACGATATGATAACCGAAGAACAAGTAATTTTAGTTAACGAAAAAGACGAGCCTATTGGTTTAATGCCCAAGTTACAGGCACATGAAGAAGCTTTGTTACACCGGGCTTTTTCGGTTTTTATTTTAAACGATAAAAACGAAATCATGTTACAACAGCGTGCTGCGGGTAAATATCATTCGCCTTTGCTGTGGACCAATACGTGTTGCAGTCATCAGCGTAACGGCGAAAGTAATATCAATGCAGGTAAACGACGCTTGTTTGAAGAAATGGGGTTTTCGGTTGAATTAAAAGAATTGTTTTCGTTTATCTACAAAGCTCCGTTTGATAACGGTTTAACCGAACATGAATTTGATCATGTAATGGTAGGTTATTTTAACGAAGATCCTGCAATCAATAAAGAAGAAGTTGAAAGCTGGAAATGGATGAGTATTGAAGCAGTAAAGCAAGATATGCAGCAGCATCCGGAAGTTTATACCGAATGGTTTAAAATTATTTTCGATAAGTTTTATCATCACATCGAAGCACAGAAAATTTAGTTTATGAGAGTTACTGTTTGTAGAAAAGCACATTTTAACGCAGCGCATCGTTTGTATCGCAAAGATTGGTCTGATGAAAAAAACCAAAAGATTTTTGGTAAATGTAACAACCCTAATTTTCACGGGCATAACTACGAATTAATTGTAGATGTTACCGGAACGGTAAACCCGGAAACAGGTTATGTGATTGATATTAAAGATTTAAGCGATATTATTTACGAAGAAGTAGAAGTGCCTTTCGATCATAAAAACCTGAATTTAGATGTGCCCGAATTTCAAGACTTAAATCCAACGGCAGAACATATTGCATACGTTATCTGGCATAAATTGCGCAAACGCCTTCCATTAAAATTAGATTTGGAAATAACCCTGTACGAAACCCCTCGAAATTTCGTTAAGTATTGTGGTTTATGATAATTTTAGAAAAAAATTTTAATAAAATTTGTACCTTGCCAACTTAATTTAAGCGAACGCATTAAAATTGAATTCAATTAAACAACATATAAATAATCAGTCAAGCACCACCGCTTTTAAAAGTTATCCGATCCAATTTCAGCCTATTTTAAAAGAGCGAATTTGGGGCGGAAACAAATTACAGTCGCTAGGAAAAGAGCTTTCTAATGACAACATTGGCGAAAGCTGGGAAATTTCTATGATTGATACCGATATAAATATTGTAACAAACGGTATTTATAAAGAAAAATCGTTAGCAGAATTGATTGATTTGTATCCAAACGAAATATTGGGAACAAAAGTTTATCAAAAATACGGTAAGCAGTTTCCTTTATTATTTAAGTTTTTAGATGCAAAAACCGATTTGTCTATTCAACTGCATCCTAACGACGAATTGGCAAGAAAGCGTCACAATTCTTTCGGAAAAACCGAAATGTGGTACGTTATGCAAGCTGATGAAAATGCCCGAATTATTTTAGGATTTAAAGAAGACAGTTCTCCCGAAGAATATTTAGATCATTTAAAGAATAAAACATTACCAAGCGTTTTACAGGAATATTATGTAAAAAAAGGCGATGTATTTTTTATTGAAACCGGAACAATCCATGCCATAGGCGGCGGAATTTTATTGGCAGAAATCCAGCAAACATCAGATATTACATATCGAGTTTACGATTGGGACAGGTTAGATGATCAAGGAAACGAACGCGAATTGCATGTAGATTTAGCTTTAGAAGCGATTGATTACAACAAGAAAGATCCTAAAATAGAATATGTAAAAGTTGATAATGAATCGGTAAATTTGATCAATTGTCCCTTCATTACCACCAACATTGTGTCGTTAACATCATCTTATATAATAACTAAAAACAACGATTGTTTTTTGGTGTATATTTGCACAGAAGGAAATGCGACATTGGTTACCAATGGTGAACGTTTTGAAATAAAACAAGGCGATACCGTTTTAGTACCGGCACAATTAAACAATTTTGCCTTACAAGGCAATGCAACCTTATTAGAAGTATTTATTAATAAATTATAATTATTGAATTATGGCAAACGTTAGAACTTTAAAGAAAGATATCAATTTTGTATTGGGTGATATTATTGAAGCAGTTTACATTTGGGAACTTTCTACAGCAGGAAAACCAACAGATGAATCGCAAGCAATTATCGATGAAGCAATTACACAGTTTGATGCTTTAATAGAGCGTGTAAACGATAAAAAAGCAGAAAATAAAAAAGCACACTTTAAAGCAATCTATACAGATTTAGAAGGAACTGCAAATCAATTGGTTGAAAAAATTAACGCTTTATAGTTAAAAAAAACCGACAAAAAAGTTACGGAAGCCCTTGCAGAATAAAAAAACAGCAGTATATTTGCAACCGTAAATGAGTCGCCTCTGTAGCTCAGCTGGCTAGAGCAGCTGATTTGTAATCAGCAGGTCGTGGGT
>CAMLFV010000028.1 GCA_946479395.1 uncultured Flavobacterium sp.
TCTAAGGAAGATCCTGGCAAGCATTTACGGTCAAATTTAATTTTGTTAAAAATAAAGTGTAGAGTATTTGTGCGCATTGATAAAAGAAGTATTTTGTTTTCAGGAAAGTGTATTGATATCATTGCTACAAGTCGTTAAAACAGTAAATTTCTTTTTGTATTGTAGTCAAAACACAACGCATACTCACTGATATTTTTCAAAATATTTTTAAAGCAATTGCAAATTCTGATTTTGAAGATAGAAAGCCTCGATTAGATAAATCGTGCTTTTCTTCAAAGGAAGTTTACTTTATTAATCTTTCAAAGAAAATCATTTTTAATGTGTATGACGATAGAGGTTTGGATATAATTGCTTCAGATAAAGAAATTTTAAAATCACTTTATGAAAAATATAATGATTGGGTATTGGATTATGATAGAGAAAAGATTAATAAAGTCTTTTTATAAAATGTTTAAAATAAATCATTAGAATAATATTTTAAAACTATAATAATTTTCCATACGAAAACATACCAATTTTTTTATTCTGTCGTTATAAAGTTATATATTCGTTTTCATGTAATTCAACTAAACATGCGTAAACTATTAACCTTAGTTTCTTTAATAACATTAACAACCGCAACTGCACAGGTAGGTGGCAAAGATGCTTATCAGTTTTTACAAATGCCTACATCGCCCAAACAAGCAGCTTTAGGTGGCAGTAATACAACCATAACGGGCAACGAAGTAAATCAGGTACTATACAATCCGGCGTCGTTAAACGATGAAATGAACAACATGCTGGCGGTAAATTTTGGTAGATATTACGGCGATACAAGTTTGGGATCGGCTGCTTATGCACACAAATTTAAAAACGGACGTAATTTTCATGTGGGCGTTACCTTTTTAAATTATGGATCTATGGATGGTTACGATGAAAACGGTACTGCAACCGGATCTTTTTCGGGTAACGATATTGCGGTTTCAGTTGGTTATGCGCATCCTTTTCAAGACACTAACTTTTCGGTCGGGGCAAACATCAAAGCAATTTCATCTACATTAGAAAGTTATAATTCGTTTGCTGTTGCAGCAGATATTGGTGGTTTGTACAACGATAAAGAAACGGGTTGGGCCGTAGGATTAACTGCGAAAAATTTGGGAGGACAATTGTCTAGCTACGAAGATACACGCGAAAGTTTACCGTTCGAAGTTGTTTTGGGGTTCAGTAAATTGTTAGAAAATGTTCCGATTCGCTGGCACTTAACCTTAGATAATTTACAGAAATGGGATATTTCGTTTTCAAATCCCAACCGTTCACAAGTCGATTTAGAAAATAACGTGACCGAAGAAAAAGTTGGTTTCGGTAACAATCTTATGCGACACGTAGTGGTTGGTATCGAACTGTTTCCAGAAAAAAACTTCAACATTCGTTTAGGATACAACTTTAAAAACGGCGAAGAAATGAAATTGGTAGAACAGCGCAGCTTCGCAGGTTTTACCGCAGGTTTTGGCTTAAAAGTAAAACGTTTTAGAATAGAATACGCATACAACCGCTTTACATTGGCAGGAAACACCAATTTGTTTGGCTTATCGGTTAAACTGTAATATTTTTGCAGATAAAATAAATTGTTTTGAAAAAAATAACCATAGCTATTGATGGTCATTCATCAACCGGGAAAAGCACGCTGGCAAAACAGCTGGCAAAAACCTTAAATTATATTTATATCGATACCGGTGCGATGTACCGTGCCGTAACCTTGTTTGCCATGCAGCAAGGTTTTATTACTTCTGATACTTTTGATGCTGAGCAATTGGTTGCCAATTTAAATCACGTTTTTTTATCGTTTAAGTTTAATGAAGATTTGGGCTTTGCCGAAATTTATCTGAACGATGAAAATGTAGAGGATAAAATCAGATCGATCGAAGTATCGAATTTTGTAAGTAAAATAGCCGAAGTTTCTGCCATTAGAACGAAATTGGTTCAACAGCAAAAAAAATACGGCATTGATAAAGGTGTGGTGATGGATGGTCGTGATATTGGAACTGTTGTTTTTCCTGATGCCGAATTAAAAATCTTTATGACGGCTTCGGCTGAAATCAGAGCAGAACGCCGATTTTTAGAATTGCAGGAAAAATCGTCAAACATTACTTTTAATGAGGTGCTAAAAAACGTTGTGGAACGCGACAAAATTGATTCTTCTCGAGAAGATTCTCCTTTAATTGTTGCTGAAAATGCTGTAGTGATTGATAATTCAAACCTAACAAAAGAGGAACAATTTAATTTAATTTTAGATTTGGCACACAAAGCCATAAATGCTGTTTAGACTTTTTCTTAACGTTAAAAATTAATACTTTTACACACTTTTTTTATTAAAACGATACAAATGGGCATAAAATTACGATTAACAATAATGAGCTTTTTGCAGTTTGCAGTTTGGGGAGCTTATTTAACATCAATGGGAAGTTATCTTTTTTCTATTGGAATGCGGGAACAAATCGGCTTTTTTTATGCAATGCAAGGAATTGTTTCTATTATAATGCCTGCCATTATGGGAATTGTTGCCGATCGATGGATTCCTGTTCAAAGATTATTGGGATATTGTCATGCATTGGCTGCTGCATTTATCATTTTAGCCGGCTATTACGGAATGACAATTGGTACAGAGGCCGAATTTTCAACATTATTCTTATTATATTCGTGCAGTGTAGCTTTTTACATGCCAACAATAGCACTTTCAAACTCTACCTCTTACACCATTCTTACAAATAACAATTTTGATACTATTAAAGCGTTTCCGCCCATTCGAACATTAGGAACGGTTGGGTTTATTTTTGCAATGTTGTTGGTAAATTTTATGGGGACAGAAAATGGTACTATTACCTTTAGTTTTTTAGGTAAAAGCACCAATTTTTTAAGTTTTCAAAATACTTATAGTCAGTTTTTTGTATCAGGAATTTTAGGAATTATCTTGTTTTTGTACAGTTTTACACTTCCTAATTGCCCAATTAGTAAAGATGTAGAGAAAAAAACGCTTACAGATACGTTAGGTTTAAAAGCTTTTGCTTTATTCAAAGAGCAAAAAATGGCTATTTTCTTTATTTTTTCGATGTTATTAGGAGTTTCGCTTCAAATTACCAACGGATATGCGAATCCGTTTATCGAAAGTTTTCAGAAAATTCCTGAATTTGCTCAAACTTGGGGCGCTCAAAATGCGAATGCCTTAATCTCTCTTTCGCAAGTATCCGAAACACTTTGTATTTTGCTTATTCCTTTCTTTTTAAAGAAATTCGGTATAAAAAAAGTAATGCTTATGGCAATGGTTGCCTGGGTTTTACGTTTCGGACTTTTTGCAACCGGAAATCCTGGAGATGGCGTTTGGATGTTTGTTTTATCAATGATTGTTTACGGAATTGCGTTTGATTTCTTTAATGTATCAGGTTCGTTATTTGTTGATAAAGAAACCAATAAAAATATTCGCTCATCGGCTCAAGGAGTTTTTATGATGATGACAAATGGATTTGGCGCTACCATTGGAATGTTAGGTGCCCAAGCAGTTGTAAATCATTTTGTATTTTCAAATGAAAGTGCTGAAGCACAAATTGTAGGTTGGCAAACTTCGTGGTACATTATTGCAGGTTATCCTTTGGTCGTAACCATTTTATTTGCCATACTATTTAAATATAAGCATGATAAAAATATCTAATACTAAAAAACGGAAACTTTAAGTTTCCGTTTTTTTTATGCTAATTGATGGATTTTATCATTCCGATACTTCGACAGGCTCAGCACAAGAAGGAGGAATCTCATTTGGATAGTAAGATTTATAAAAATAAATGCGTCAAAGTATAAATTAGCAAACCAACAAGCCCGCCAACCAACGTTCCGTTAATGCGAATGTATTGTAAATCTTTACCAACTTCTAATTCCATTTTTTCGCTTAATTCGGTTCCGTCCCATTTTTGAACCGTATTTGTAATAATCTTTCCAACCTCGCTGCTGTTTTTCAATACCATCTTGTAAACATATTGTCTGGCATATTTGTCGATATTTTCTTGCATTGTTTGATCTTCTCTAAAACTCACGATCATTTGCTGAATATTCTGTTTTATGTATTGATTAAAAGTCGCATTATGGTCACTTAATTTTTCCAACATATCTTCTTTCAGTCGCAACCAGATATCTTTTGTGTATTCATACAATTTTTCTTTTGTAATGAATTCTTCTTTTATTTGATCGAACTTATCATGCCAATCGTCTTTTTCGTTCAAATCTTCAACCACTTGATATAGTTTTAAAGTAACCGACTTTCTAATATCATGATTTGGATTCTTTTCAATTTCTTCTAAAAATGTTGTAATACCCGAAATCAATTGATTGGTAACCGATTTTCCACCGATTAAACCTAATATTGGTTGTTTTTCAACGACTTTCTTATAAATCAATTCTCGGTTATTTTCAACGTAATGTTGAGCCTGTGGCAAAATAATATTCAACAAGCGATCGTGTTCATTTTGCTCTAATAGATAGAGTAGGGACGTAGCTGCCAATTTTTCCAATCGAATTTCACTTGTAAGCTCAAAACCTTTCGTTGCTAAAAATTCAGCAATAGATTCATCGTCCAAATTACTAATGATACGCTGAATAATTTTACTACATTCATTGTGTATAAGCTGTTGGTTTTTCTCTTTAGAAAGCCAATCGTTTAAATATTCACTGATTGATAGTTTATCAATATACGGACGAATAGTATCGGCAGTCAGGAAATTTGTGCTGACAAAGTTTCCTAAATTTTCACCTAACGAATCTTTATTGTTTGTGATAAGATTTGTATGTGGAATTTTTATACCTAACGGATATTTAAACAAGGCTGTAACTGCAAACCAATCTGCCAACGCACCAACCATTCCGGCTTCTGAAAACGCACGAACGTATTCCATCCACTTTTGCGGATTGTTTTTTAAAAGATACATCATTAAAATATATACAACAGCCATAAGTAGAAACAAACCTGTGGCTAACATTTTATGTTTTTTTAGTTGACTTTTCTTTAGCTGATCGTTCATGATATATCTTTTAATGAAGCTACGATTTTTTGATTGAATTTTCAAATTAAATTTTCTGTTAAATACTCAATTTATCACTTGATTATTTTTCAATATTTAAAAATACTTTTGTGTTAGTATCTTATAATTGTCTGTTTTAATTGTTTAATTATTTTAAAAGAGTGTGTTAATGACTGAATTTATATGCAAACAATTTTAATCTGATATGTTTAACTTATTGTTTATGTAAAATAATTTTAATTTTTGATAATCAAATAATTATATTTTAAAATAGATTTTGTTTATATGTTAATTTTTGATATGTTTTTAAATATGAGTAATATATTTATTTCAAAAAAATGGAAATTAAGTTTTTTATAAAATAAAAAAATCGCACTAAATAGTTAGTGCGATTTTAAAATAAGTTTACTATTTTTTAAATACTTGGAACGTTTACTTGTTCATCAACTTCAGCATCGTAATCAATAGAATCAAAATTAAATCCAAATAAATTAAAGAAGTCATTTCTGTATCCTTCAATATCCGAAATCTGTTCTAAATTTTCAGTAGTAGCTTGTTTCCATAATTTGTCAACTTCCTGCTGAACATCTTCACGCATTTCCCAATCATCAATTCTAATTCTACCTTCAGCATCTAACGGAATAGTTCCATCAGCAGTATATAATCGGTCATTGAATAAACGGTACATTTGTTCGATTGTTCCTTCATGAATACCTTTTTCTTTCATTACTTTATATAAAAGCGAAATATAAAGTGGCACCACAGGAATTGCAGAACTTGATTGCGTTACCAAAGCTTTGTTTACAGAAACATAAGCTTCACCGTTTAAATCTTTTAAAATGCTGTTTATTGTTGATGCCGTAGCTTCTAAGTCGTTTTTCGCCTGACCAATAGTTCCGTTACGGTAAATTGGGAAAGTTAATTCTGGTCCAATGTACGAATAAGCAACCGTTTTAACTCCATCAGCTAAAACTCCGGCTTTTTGTAGATCTTCCATCCAAAATTTCCAATCTTCACCGCCCATTACAGCAATGGTATTATCAATATCTTCCTGACTTTCAATAGGATTTATAGTAATATCTGAAACAACACCTGTATGAAAATCAACCGTTTTGTTAGAAAATGTCTGTCCGATTGGTTTTAAGACAGATGCGTATGCAACACCCGTTTTTGGATGCGTTCTGCGTGGCGATGCCAAACTGTACACAACTAAATCAACTGTTCCTAAATCTTTTTTAATTAAATCTATGGTTTGTTGCTTAATTTCATCAGAAAACGCATCTCCGTTGATTGATTTTGCATACAAACCTGCATTTTGAGCTTCTTTTTCAAAAGCAGCAGAATTGTACCAACCTGCAGTTCCTGGTTTGCCTTCGGCAGCTGGTTTTTCAAAGAAAACACCAATTGTTGCAGCACCCGAACCAAAAGCCGCTGCTATACGTGAAGAAATTCCAAAACCAGTTGAAGCACCAATTACTAAAACTTTCTTTGGTCCGTTTTTAATTTCGCCTTGTGATTTAACATAATCAATTTGATTTTTAATGTTAACCGCCGTTCCATCTGGGTGCGATGTTAAACAAATAAAACCTCTTGTTCTTGGTTTAATAATCATTTTGCTATATTTTAATTTATTTTGAATCTTGTTTTAAACATCAAATTTAACTATTTATATCTTATTTTAAAATTATATTTTCTGACGTTATTGATTGATTTTATGGTTCGATTTTATTGCATTTTTGGTAAGATAAATCATTTTTACGATCATAATTTCTTTGTAAATAAATATTTTGTTGCATTTTTTGTAACTTTAGGTTTGAATAATTATAAATATTTGCGCTATGAAAAGAAATTTTAGTTTTATTCCCGTTTTTATGTTGCTTAGTATTTTCTCTTGCAACGATGACAATTCTACTTCGCCCGAAGAAACAGTTCCGTTGGGTGATCCGGTTGAAACACAGCAGCCAAACACCAATTACAAGCCTGCTTTTGAAGGGCAAACCCGTATTGGAAGTGTAAAAACAACAACCAATCTTAAAATTGATGTTATCGCTACAGATTTAGTTAGTCCGTGGGCAATTGTTGCAATGCCAAATAACAATTTGTTAGTAACCCAAAAAGGTGGCTCCATGAAGATTTTTTCTGAAACCGGAACAATGATGACCGAAGTTTTAGGCTTTCCTGCGGTTGATGCCGGCGGACAAGGTGGAATGTTAGATGTTGCGTTGGATCCTGATTTTTCAACGAACAGAATGATTTATTGGTCGTTTTCTGATCCCTTCGGTAACGGAAATCTGACATCAATTGCAAAAGGAAAATTATCTTCAGATGAAAAATTGATTGAAAATCCGACCGTAATTTACAGAGCTGAGCCTTCGTACAATGGTAGTTTACATTACGGAAGCCGTTTATCTTTTGATGATGCTGGCAACTTATATGCAACCACAGGTGAGCGATCTGATTTAGCAACACGTCCGCAAGCTCAACAATTAGATTCTGCCTTAGGAAAAATTGTTCGAATTACTAAAAGTGGGCAACCGGTATCTGGTAATCCGTTTACAGGAACAGCCAATGCTAAGGCTGAAATATATTCTTACGGACACAGAAATCCGCAAGGTTTGGCGTTTCATCCTGTTACAAAGCAATTATGGGAAGCAGAGTTTGGTGCTAAAGGTGGTGATGAAATTAATTTTATCGAACCGGGTAAAAATTATGGTTGGCCTGTCATTACGTATGGTTTGGAATATAACGGAAACAAAATAGGCGAGGGAATTACCCGGAAAGATGGCATGGAACAACCGGTTTATTATTGGGATCCGTCGGTATCGCCAAGCGGAATGGATTTTTACACCGGAAATGCTATTCCAGAATGGCAACATAATTTGTTTTTAGGTGCTTTAAGCGGTCAGCATATTATTCGTTTGGTTATTAAAGATAACAGAGTAGCAGGTGAGGAGCGCTTGCTGGCAGATAAAGGTGAACGTTTTCGCGATGTATTGGCATCGCACCAAAACCAATCATTATACGCAGTTACCGATAGCGGTAAAATCTATAGAATCAGTAAAAATTAAGTAAAAAAGCAATCTAAACAGATTGCTTTTTTATTCTATATCCTTGTCCATAATATCCGAAAGATATCTGTTCTCTAAAACTTGTAACAATGCATCACGCGCATCCTGAAAAATACCTCGTAAACCACAAGTAGCTTCACAACAATCATCGCAGGTAGCGTAGAAATTTAAACTAACACACGGCAACATAGCCAACGGTCCGTTCACCACTCGAATAATTGATGAAACTTTTGTTTTACTTGGTTCTTCAGACAATGTATAACCCCCAAACCTGCCGCGATGACTTGTTAAAAAACCTGCCTTTTTTAATTCATGAAAAATATTTTCTAAAAAAGCCTGCGGAATTTTTTTCTCTTTGGAAATGGTGCTCATAAGCACGGGACCGCCTGCCTGATTTTTTGCAAGGTAACCTAAAGCTTTTAAAGCATATTTCGATTTTTGTGATAGCATATACTAAATTGTCTGTTTACAAAATTAACAATATTTTATTAAAATTAAACTTCATTGATTTAGTAGTGATTAAATAAAGTTTACTATTTTTGTGAAGATTAATTTTTTAAAAGTATATAATATGTCATTAAGATTAGGAGATATCGCACCCGATTTTACAGCTGATACCAGTTTAGGAAGATTAAATTTGTATGATTATTTAGATGATAGCTGGGGTGTTTTGTTTAGCCATCCTGCAGATTTTACACCTGTTTGCACTACTGAATTAGGTAAAACAGCTGCATTAAAAGAAGAATTTGCTAAACGGAATGTAAAAGCAATTGCAATTAGTGTTGACGGAGTTGAAAGTCATAACAAATGGATTGATGATATAAACGAAACCCAGGAAGTTTCTGTGCAGTTTCCTATTATTGCAGACGAAGATAAAAATGTGGCGGGTTTGTATGATATGATCCATCCTAATTCAAGTGAAACCGTAACAGTTAGAAGTGTTTTTGTAATCGATCCAAATAAAAAAGTACGTTTAACATTGACATACCCGGCAAGTACAGGTAGAAATTTTAATGAAATTATTCGCGTTATTGATAGTTTACAATTGACAGATCAACATAAATTGGCAACACCAGCTAATTGGAAAAATGGTGATGATTGTATTGTTACACCAGCTGTTGATACGGTAAAAGCACAAGAACTTTTTGGTGAAGTAAACATTGTTAAACCTTATTTACGTTACGTAAAGCAACCATAAACAAAAACACCTTGATTTTATCAAGGTGTTTTTTTATAAATTAAATTCTATAAGCAAATATTCAGATTTTGATGGATTATCTGTTTGGTTTGTATGAACAGCTTCAACAATCACGCTTTTTTCGTTGATCCAATATAAAGTATTTGGTACAATTTTAAAGTTTGTAAAGTTTGCCAGCAATTTTTCTTTAAAACGGAAATTATTATCTAAACCTGAAATTATAAGCAAACAGCCCACATCATTATCATTCGTTAATTCGGCAAATTGTTGCGATTCTTTATGGTAAACCGGCAATGTGCTTTTATATTGAACTTCTTCCTGTGCATTTCGTTTGCTGTAGAAAGAATATAAAGTTTCATTATCTTCATTAACTCTGAAAACATACGATTGTAGAATAGGAGAGAAACCTAAAGATGTTGCAATACTTTCCTGTCCGGTTTCTTCGTCTATGTTTTTAATCGGAATTTCAACCTGTTCGCCGGAATTTGTTCTAAAAGAATAAACTCCCATTTGCGTATTCTTTTCGATATTTTGTGTCGAAAAAATAAAAGTAGTATTTCCTTTACGTCTGTTTTGTAGATAACTCTGTTTGTTAATTAATTTTACAGCACCGTATTTCTCAAACGATTTTGATTGATCGTCATAAACACCGTTTAAATTACTGTATCGAATTTCGTTTAAATCAACAGATTGTAGTGAAAATTCATCTTTCATTTTAAAGTGCTTTTTCTTTACAAATCCATTGTAACTTAACGGATTGTTTCCGTACGAAAAATAATTTACTTCGTAAAACTCATCCGATTCATTTACAAGAAAAACTCGTTGAGAGGCCGAATTTTCAATCGTTTTAATCTGACTTTTTATGGTGTCTGTTGAAGCAAATAAGGTAACCTGCTTATTGTTTACAAAATACAATTCGTTTTGCTGACCATCAATATCAAAAGGAATTTCTTTAAATTGGATAATGGTATCATTTGTAGATGCATCTGTTTGATTACTTTCTTTTTTACAAGAAATTAGCGAAATCAATCCGACAATAAAAAGAGATTTTACAAGTATGTTTTTCATAAATTATCTTTAAATGAACAAAAGCACCTAAAATTAGGTGCTTTTATATTATTTTTTGTTTGTTTCGCACCATTTGCGTGCGTTCACAAAGGCTTCAACCCACGGAGAAACTTCGTCTTTTCTTCCTGCCGGATAATTTGCCCAGTTCCAAGGGAAAACAGAACGTTCTATATGCGGCATTGTAACCAAGTGTCTTCCTGTTTTATCGCACATCATTGCCGTGTTATAATCAGATCCGTTTGGATTTGCCGGATACGCATCGTACGCATATTTCGCAACAATGTTGTATTGATCTTCACTGTTTGGTAAGTTAAATTTACCTTCACCATGCGAAATCCAAACTCCTAAAGTTGTTCCTGCCAAAGTTGACAACATAATGGAATTATTGTCTTGAACTTTTACCGAAACGAAGTTAGATTCGTGTTTTTGTGAAGTATTATGATGCATTTTTCCATGCACTTCATGATCCGGATTAATCAATTCCAACTCCATAAACAACTGGCAACCGTTACAAATACCAACCGACATGGTATCAGGGCGAGCAAAGAAATTCTTTAATGCCATATTTGCTTTTTCGTTGTACATAAATGCACCAGCCCAACCTTTTGCCGAACCTAAAACATCTGAATTCGAGAATCCACCAACAGCGCCAATAAACTGAATATCTTCTAATGTTTCACGACCCGAAATTAAATCGGTCATGTGAACATCTTTAACATCAAAACCAGCTAAGAACATAGCGTTAGCCATTTCTCTTTCAGAATTTGATCCTTTTTCGCGAATAATTGCCGCTTTTGGTTTTACAACTGTCGAATCAATTACAGGTTTTGCACCATTGAAATGGAAAGGGAAATTAAAACGTAAAGGTTGATTTTTGTAGTTCATTAAACGCTCGCGGGCCATTCCGTTTTTAGACTGTTTTTTATCTAAATAATACGAAGTGATGAACCAAGTGTCGCGTAATTCATTGATGTTGAATACGTACAATTCTTTACCGAAGAATACTTTTAAATCGTGCCCTTCAGACGGAACGCCGATTTTTACAAACTCGATACCGTTTAACGACATTTTGTTTTCAAAAGCTACATCGTTCTGTGCCTGTAAAACAACGGCAATGTTTTCGTTAAACAATGCTTTAATCATATCCGGTTCGTTCAAACCTGTTAAATCAATGTCTGCATCTAAATTGTAGCCTGCAAAACACATTTCTAACAACGTAGTGATTAATCCACCCGAACCAACATCGTGACCGGCAGCAATTTGATTATCGTTGATTAAATCTTGAATAGTATTGAATGCTTTTTTGAAATAAGCAGCATCTGTTATGGTTGGAACGTCGTTACCGATTTTGTTTAAAATCTGTGCAAACGCTGATCCACCTAGTTTAAGTTTATCTTTAGATAAGTTGATGTAATATATTGATCCTGCGCCCTTTGATAAAACCGGTTCAACTACTTTTTTGATATCTGAACAGTTTCCTGCTGCCGAAATAATTACTGTTCCCGGAGCAATAACATCGCCTTCTGGATATTTCTGTTTCATTGAAAGAGAATCTTTTCCTGTTGGGATATTAATTCCTAATTCAATGGCAAAATCGGCACAACCTTTAACAGCTTGATACAAACGTGCATCTTCACCTTTGTTGTTACAAGCCCACATCCAGTTTGCAGATAACGAAATTCCGCTTAAACCGTCTTTTATCGGAGCAAAAATAATGTTCGATAACGCTTCACCAATGGCATTTCTACTTCCCGCAACCGGATCAACCAAAGCAGTAATAGGCGAGTGCCCCACAGTTGTTGCAATACCTTCTTTTCCTTTAAAATCAAGTGCCATAACACCAACATTGTTCAAAGGTAACTGCAACGTACCAACACATTGTTGTTTAGCTACACGACCACCAACGCAACGGTCAACTTTATTGGTTAACCAGTCTTTACAAGCAACAGATTCTAACTGTAAAACTTGATCAAGGTAGTTGTAAACTTCTTCTTTTTCGTATTCTAAATCGGCATAATTGTAAACAACGGTTTCATCGTTCATAATTGTTTTTGGCGATGAACCAAACATATCTTCTAAAGCAAAATCCATTGGTTTTGCTCCGTTTGTAGCCGATTGAAAAGTAAAACGGTGGTTGTTAGTAACTTCACCTACATTGTACATTGGCGAACGCTCGCGGTCTGCAACACGTTTTAAGGTATCAATATCGTTTTTACCAATAACCAATCCCATACGTTCTTGAGATTCATTACCTATGATTTCTTTTGCCGATAACGTAGGATCGCCCACTGGTAATTTATCTAAATCGATTAATCCGCCGGTATTTTCTACCAATTCAGACAAACAGTTTAAGTGTCCGCCTGCACCGTGATCGTGAATAGATACGATTGGATTAATATCTGCTTCAACCATACCACGAACCGCATTCGCAGCACGTTTTTGCATTTCAGGGTTTGAACGTTGAATGGCATTTAATTCGATACCAGATCCAAAAGCACCTGTATCTGCAGAAGAAACAGCTGCACCACCCATACCAATACGGTAGTTTTCACCACCTAAAATTACTATTTGATCGCCTTCTTTAGGTTCGTGTTTTTTAGCCTGACTTTCTTTTCCGTACCCAATACCACCCGCTTGCATAATTACTTTATCGTAACCTAATTTTCTACCCTGTGCTGAGCCTGTCGAAGCATTTTCTTCGTGTTCGAAAGTTAGAACAGAACCGGTAATTAAAGGTTGTCCGAATTTGTTTCCAAAATCTGAAGCTCCGTTAGATGCTTTAATTAAAATATCCATCGGAGTTTGGTACAACCAATTGCGTTCTTTCATGCCGTTTTCCCACTCACGATCGTCAACCAAACGAGAATATGATGTCATGTAAATCGCAGTTCCTGCCAAGGGCAACGAACCTTGACCACCTGCTAAACGGTCGCGAATTTCTCCACCCGAACCTGTTGCTGCACCATTAAATGGTTCAACCGTAGTAGGGAAGTTGTGCGTTTCTGCTTTTAATGAAATTACCGAATCGAACTCTTTTTCAGAGTAAAAATCAGGTTTATCGGCAGTATTTGGAGCAAATTGTGTTACGCGTGGACCTTTCACAAAAGCCACATTATCTTTATATGCCGAAACAATTCCGTTTGGATTGGTTTCAGATGTACTTTTAATTAATTTGAATAATGAAGTTGGTTGTTCAACACCATCGATTACAAACGTTCCATTGAAAATTTTATGACGACAATGTTCTGAATTAACCTGTGAAAATCCGAATACTTCAGAATCGGTTAACTTTCTTCCTATTTTTGAAGCAACTTTGTTTAAATAATCAACTTCTTCATTGCTTAATGCCAAACCTTCTTGTTGGTTGTAAGCGGCAATATCTTCAATTTCTAAAACAGGTTGTGGTTCTATATTAACCGTAAACATGTCTTGTGTTAAAGAATCGTATTTTTGAGAAATCATTGGATCGAAATCGCTGAAATCTTCTTCGGCTTTAAAAAATTCTTCGATACGAATAATTCCGTTAACGCCCATATTTTGAGTGATTTCTACTGCATTGGTACTCCACGGAGTAATCATTGCGGCACGTGGACCAACAAAATTTTGAGTTATTGAAGGGGTTTCTATTTGTGTAGCATTGCCAAAAAGCCAATTTAATTTAGCTACATCTTCTGTGCTTAACGGAATGGAAGTTTGTACAGCGTAAACCGTACCAGATGCATTTTCAAAAAATTGAATCATCGTTAAAAAGTTTGTTGTTGTGTTATTTGAAAATAAAGAACAAAATTACTATTAAAAATTTAGATTAGCAATTTAATCTACCGAAGAACTTACGTGTTGATAAGCACCTAAATCTGCCGATGCCAACCTGCTTTTTCCTAATAAATCTTGTGCTGCCTGTTGTGCAAAAAATGGATCTCCGTAATTGATTAATGATGTTGCTTTATCGGTAATCATCAATTCGTTTTTAGACGTATTTAGAAAATAAGGTTGATGGTCATTGAAATTCTTTGCAAGTAAACAATTATTGAAATTGGTTGCGTTGCTAAAATTATACGGGAAACTGGTAGTATCGAACCTGTTTGCCGAGTTTTGAAATTTCACTAACGAATATTCAAACTTAAAGGTAAAATTAGTTTCTTTATTTGCCGGAACCATTAATAACGATTCGCTTGCATTGCCATAAATAATGCTATTTTTAAAGTGCGCATTTAACGCAAAAGCATTCGTTCCGTCGCCATTATTCATTATAACAGCCGTTTGATTTTGTCGACTCCAATAATTTGCAAACGTACAATGCGTAAAATCATACGTTCCGCCATTTGCAATAACCAAGCCTGCCACACCGCAATTATTTGTTACAATATTACTGCCCGTAACATTTGCTGTAGCTAATAAAAGTGCGGCTTCTTCACAATTGTATATTTGAAGATTCTCTAACGAAGCTGTTCCGTTATTCGCGTTGATCAACAAACCGTTAACCGCATTTTTTATGATGGTATTTTTAATATTGACATTACTATTCTGACCGATTAAAATTCCAGACCATTGCCCCGGAGTATCTTCAAAACTCGGTTCTAAACGATCGCCTTGAAATAAAATTGGAGTTTCGATTGATCCTTGTGCGTTTATTGTTGATGTTGGGAACGAAACCAATGCAGAATTTCTGTGGAAATGAATTTCGGTTCCTGTAGAAATATTCAATGTTTTATTAGGTGGAACAGCTGCATATCCATAAATAACGTAAGTTTTGTTATTATTCCATTCTAATTCATTGCCGTTTGTAGCATCGTTTTCATCAAGAAAGAAACCGTAAATTTGCTCGTCGTTTATTGTGATACTTTCGTAAGAACCATTTTGAAATTTTTGTGGATATAGAAAAACAGCATCTTTAACTAAGGTTACTAAATCTACTTTTTGTTGATTATTTCCTGCCTGAAATAAAATTTCATCGGTATATAAAAAGTCTTTTCCGTTGGTTTGTTGTTTAATATCAACTGTAGTTTCTACAAAAATAAACATACTGTCTTTTGCCAAAAGTTCAATGTTTTCGAAGCTTTTTCCAGGCATTCCATCAACCATCAGTCGAAAGTTTGAATTATCACCTTTACCCAATCTAATCGATGGAATTTTAATGTCTTTGTTACTGTTGTTGTAAACCTTTAAATTGTACGTACTTGATCCTATATTCGAAAAAATAGTATCCAAATAAACGGTGTCTTTAGAAAAAGTTAGTTCGGAACCTGTTGCAGGTTCAAAATTAAAATCGTCACGACATGAAGACAAGCTTATCAAGCAGACAATAAGGATGATATTATATAGGAATTTCATTTTTTTGTTTAAAATTTAATAAATATAAATTTAATCTAAAATATTTTGCAACCAATTACTTATATGGTATTTATTGTAAACGTCTTCTGAAATTTTTTCGTATGGTTTGGTTAAAAATGAATCAGGAATGTCTAAATTGTCAAAGCTGTCAATAAGAAAAATGTTATTTGGATTATAGAAATCATATTTCATGATTTCAGAATTATTGGTTATAAGTTTTCGTTCTAAACCTAAACATTCATAAGGTCGCATTGATAAGCCTTTTTGATTTGGATGTGCGACATCAATAACTACTTTAGTATCTTCACTATACTTATAAATTTCCGAAAAAACTGTACTTGTTTCGGTAATTTTTACACCTTCTGCTTTTATAGGTTTTGACTTTGATTTTGTTTTTTTTGCAACAATTATTGCTTTAGCTTTCCACTGTTTATCTCTTAAATAGCTTATAACTTTTAAAATATTAGTTAACCTTGCATCTTTTGATCCAAAAAAGAAGGCGTCGTGTGTAGGAACAGCATTAGAGCTTTTATGAATATAAAAATTGGATATTTTTTTAAAATTATATTTAATGCAATCTTCTTCTTCAAAACTGTAATATTCATTAAAATAGGACACTGTTTCTTTTAATTTCGGAATTTTATCAAAGCTATCCCAATATACTACTTTACGCAATTTAATGTTATCTTTAATAAAATTTAAAACTTTTGGATGCAGTAAATCGGGTCTGAAAATTAAACAAACATCATATTTTTTTTGTTGGTTAATATGTTGTAATTGTTGTTTTGCTTTCCAATCTTTTTTCAATGTTTTATTAAAAAATATCTTTCCAAAAAGATTAAAAATTTGTTCAAACTTATTTTTGTATTGATAACTTTTAGGATCAATTTTAATTACATTATATTGTTCCATTTTTTCTAACTGATTTAAAATGGCAATATCTATATCAAAATGGTTGGGTGCAAAAAACAATAAGTTTTGCTTCATGGGAAAATATTTAAAAATTAAAGGCGGTAGATATCCAATTTTCTATTGTATATTTTTTGTAAAGATCTTCGGGTAAAGATTGATATTTAGAATTTAAAAAAGCATCAGGAATTACAATGTTTTCGTTATCAATAACCAAAATGTTATTTTCGTTGTAAAAATCGTATTGTTTTACTGTTTGGTTATTGGTAATCACTTTCTTGTGTAAAGCCATTGCTTCAAAAAATCTGAAACTTAAACCAGTTTGGTTTTGCCTAACTAAATCAATTAATATTTCGGCGTTTTTCATTTTTTCTTCAACAATATCTAATTTTACATGGTGCTCTGTTAAATGAATTTTTTTATTTACCCTTTTAGTTGCAGGATTTGCTACAATAAATTCGTAGTTTAGATTTTTACTGTCAAAAATATCTGCTATTTTACTTAACACCACTTCACGCTCGCGTGATTTAGATAAGATCATAAAAGCCTTGTTTTTGGGTTTAGGATTTATATGCTTATCTAAATAAATATAGTTTGTAAGCAATGATAAATTGTTATTATCAGCAACATCGTTAACATCAAATGAAAAAATATTGTCAAACAGTGTATCATGATTTTCAGGCAACGGCATTCTTGCCAATGAATCGTAATTATATGCAATAAATTTATTTGTTTTAGATTGTAATAAAGCTAAAATATCTTTTCTAAATAAAATTGCGTTTACAATTAAAATAGAATCTTGATTAGGCAATTCATTTATCATTTTAATTAAGGTTCTGTTGCGGTAATCTTTTTTAACGTTTTTACCAAAAAAAACTTTATTTAAAAAATTACCTACACGATGCCATTTGCTTTTATAATAATACTTAAATGCTTCTGAATTTATATCTAAAAAAGTAACCGTATGGTTTTGTTCTGATAATTTTTCTGCGATTTTTTTATTAAACCCCCAAAGATCAAATGCTACAATAGTTATCTTCATAAATTAAAATTCGGTTATTTTTTGTTGTGTTTTTAAATATTT
>CAMLFV010000029.1 GCA_946479395.1 uncultured Flavobacterium sp.
CCTACATTTCCATGATGGGAGGAAAAGGATTGACCAATGCAACCAAGTATGCAATTCTCAATGCTAATTATATAAAAGCCAGGCTTGAAAAACATTATCCGGTTTTATATTCAGGCAAAAACGGAAGGTGTGCTCATGAGTTTATTTTAGACTGCCGTAGCTTCAAGCATACAGTAGGAATAGAAGTAGAAGATATTGCAAAGCGTTTGATGGATTATGGTTTCCATGCGCCTACTGTTTCTTTCCCTGTGGCAGGAACGTTGATGATTGAACCAACAGAATCAGAAGATTTAGCAGAATTAGATCGTTTTTGTGATGCCATGCTTTCAATTCGTAAAGAAATTGAAGCTGTAACTGCAGAAGATACCAACAACGTATTAAAAAATGCACCGCATACTTTAGCGATGTTAACTGCCGAAACTTGGGAACAACCTTATTCTCGTGAAAAAGCAGCGTATCCGTTAGAATATGTAGCAGAAAACAAATTCTGGCCAAGTGTACGCAGAGTTGATGATGCTTATGGCGACAGAAACCTTGTTTGTTCTTGTGCTCCTATCGAAGCTTATATGGAAGCGTAAGTTGTGTACAATGTAAATTGTAGAACAGTATATTGTAAACCGCTATTTTTTATGGATATGCTGTTTTGATTATATATGATAAAAAACTCCTGAAGAAATTCGGGAGTTTTTTGTTTATAATCTATCTGTATCTTTTCGAAAACTGTCTATAAATTCTGTGTTTTTTACAAAAGACAAAAAACTTTTATTTATTTCTTCATTTAAAGTTATGACTTGGATTTCTCCTGAATAATGGATAGAAAAGAGAATATTTTGACGTTCATCAGAAAAATAATGATCCCAGAAATATGCTTCAAACTTTGTTAGCGTAAAAAAGTGAGTTAAAAACTCATTAAAGCTTTCTTTCTCAATTTTTACAGCTCCGTTAAACTTTGTCCAAATATCATTGCTTTTGAAAAACCTAATAGCTTTATTGTAAATAACAGAACTAAAACGTTTAGACATTGGTTTTGAAATCCAAGGTTTATCAATCTGTCCTAGAAATATTAACTCTTCTGTCTTAAAGAAATTCAACAATTTCAATAATTCCTCTATTAAAACGGTATTGCTTTCTTCTGTTAATTTTATCCAATAAGAACCGATATAATCCGGACAATAAAAAATATCCTCATCTAAAGTTTTATCGTATGCCAATAAAGGAAAGTTTCTGTATTTTACTAAAGCTAAATCTCTGCTTATTAATTTTATCATTTAAAACTTTTCAAATATTTTTTAAAAAAGACAATATTTTTTCTGGGTTTGGATAATGTGTTACATAGTCATCATTGTCTTTCTGATGCTCAAAATAAGTAAGACAATCATTAATATTACACAAAGAATTTAAATCTTTTATAATCTTATCTAATTCATTTTTAGAAAATTTTTTAAGTGTTCTTTTTAAGAAAAATTCGTTCCAAAGTGAAATATAACTATTTTCAAAATATACACTTGAGTACTCAAAAAGATGGAATTTAAATCTGCTTAATAATTCCTTTTCCAAGGATTTATCCTTACAAATTGAATCAAAATTTAATCCAAAAACAACATTCCCATTTACACCTCTATGTATAAACTGTATAATTTTTCTAATACCACTTTTATTGTAATCTGATATCCAAATATTCTCCGATTTTTTTATATAATTTGCATTTAAAAGCTTATTACACAAGCATTCATTTAAAAACTCACTAATAATCTGTTTATTAGGGATATTAAAATTTGAAGAGTGCTTTATATTGAGAAAGTTATAAAAATTCATTATTGAAACTACTTCTTACTCTCATTCAACAAACGTTTCATAATTGCCCATTGTTTTAAGGTATCGCGTGCTTCTAACGCCGGATAGCCCAACATGGTTTTGCCGGCTGCTACATCGCCTGTTACACCAGAACCTGCACCAATCACGGCACGGTCGCCAATGGTGGTGTGGTCTTTAATAGAAGCACTGCCGCCAATAATTACGCCGTTGCCTAACTTAACCGATCCTGCCAAACCGCTGTTACCCGCCATAATACAGAACATGCCTAATTCGCTGTTATGCCCTATTTGTACCAGATTGTCTATTTTACAGCCATCGCCAATAATTGTTGAGCTAAATTTACCGCGATCTACACAGGCATTTGCACCGATTTCGACCTGATTACCGATTACTACATCGCCGATTTGCGGAATTTTTACCAAACCACGTTCGGCACACGGACGAAAGCCAAAACCGTCGGCACCAATTGTTGCGTTTGGATGTATGATGCACTGATGCCCAATTTTACTGCGTTCGCGCACTACGGTTCCAGACCAAATGGTGGTTTGTTTGCCAATAATACAATCGTCTAAAACGGTTACGTTGGGGTACAAAATGGTTCCGTCGCCAATTTCGGTACGCGGACCAACATAACAGCCCGCTCCTATTTTTACTCCGTTACCAATTTTAGCAGAATCGTCGATTACCGCCGTAGGATGAATATCAACAGCAAATTCGGGCATTGGCGAAGCAAATAATTCTAAAACCTGACTCATAGCCAAATCGGCATTATCAACTTGTATAAACGCTCGGTTTTCGCCCGGTTCAATTGAAATATCTTTATTTACAACGGCTACACTTGCGGCTGATGTTTCCCACAGTTTTTCGTATTTCTTGTTTCCTATAAAAGAAATGTGTGACTGTTTTGCTCGGGTAAGTTCTTCGGTTGCTGTGATATTTTGAGAAGTTGTTCCAATAATGGTTCCCTTCAAAATGTCGTTAATTTCAAAAATAGAATACGATTTCATTATATTGTTATTGTTTTTTAGCTGTTTAAGCATCAAATAAACTATAATAACTTTAAATTTCCTATTTTATTTTAAAAATCATTATGAAAAGTTGTTCTCTTAAGTTCACATTAACATCTCGACTACGCTCGATGTGACGAGAATGTGTTATTTTTTACCACAGATGCACAGATTTTAATTTATTGGAATGATGTATTAATGTTGATTAAATTATTCTTGTGCGATGCTGAATCAAGTTCAGCATGACTCTTTGAATCGATAATTAAATAACTTTGTGAAGTAATGATACATTTAATCTAAAGAAATTACTCCAGATAAATTTTTCCTTCAATGATTTTCAAATACCCTTGCTTTTCCAGATGTTTTATGGTTCTTATCACGGTTTCTACTCGTAAGCCGGTTAAATCTGCTAATTGTTGTCGAGATAATTCCACCAAGAAAAAATCGGTCTTTGTTCCGGATTGCTCTTTAAGGTAATGCAGTAACTTCAATAGTCGCTTTTCAGGATTTTGCGATGACAATTCAGGTGCCATGATGGATTTATAATACAGACGGCGAGCCAGACTCCGATTTATTTCAACAGAAACTTCGGGGTATTTGTACAGCATTTCATCAAACAACGATTTTTTAATCTGTACCACTACTCCAGCCGAAATAGCAATGGCGTTTGCCGGATAAGGTTCATTGATAAAAAGCGGTGGTTCGCCAAAACTGCGACCTGCCGTAAAAATTTCCTGGATAAATTCTTTACCGTCGTCGCTGTAATTGTTCATCTTCACCTTACCTTCAACCACCTGATAATAATACGACGGAAAATGTCCTGCCTTAAAAATCAGTTCATTCTTAACCACGTTACGCAACGTTCCGCCACAACTTAATATCAAATCGACTTTAATCATTGTATCTTTAAATGAACTACAAAGATAGGCAGTTATTACAAAAATTTACTTTTTCAACGCCAAGGTATAAACCGTATAGGGAAATATTTTTTTGGATATATAAAAACTGATAAACACCAAAACCACCAACGGCAACCAAAGTGCATACGAATTAAAAATTCCGAAGGTTAAAAACAAAGCGGTAAACGGCGCGTGCAAGGTTGCAGCAACGGTTAAAGCTACGCCTAAAACTACGAAATTAATCAGTTGGGCATCGGCAAAAAAGTACTTTTGAACCATAAATCCAACCAAAGCACCCATGATCGCACCCCCAAAAATACTTGGTGCAAACACACCTCCATCGCCACCTAATTTTAAGGTAAATCCGGTTGCAAAAGGTTTTAAAAGTAGCGCTCCAAGCAAAAGCCAAAAACTTACCGAAACAAACAGACTGTTATGATGGATGATGCTTTCTATTGCGTGATATCCGTCGCCATACAATTGCGGAAAAACAAACAACACGCAGCCTAAAAGTACACCACCAGCGATTAGTTGCAGGTACGGACTAAAATCTAAAAAGTTGTTTTTCTTTACAAATGTCACCACCTTGGTCATGTACACGCCATAACAACCCGCCAAAACGCTTAAGGCAATAAAAAACGGAATTGCCTGATAATGTATAATTGTTTCGTGATTTCCTAAATTAAAAACCGGCGTAACATTCATTAAGAGAATGATCAATGTTGCAAAACCAACGCTTACCAAATGCGTTACCCAAAAGACTTTTGTTTTTTGTTTACCGATGGTTTCGTACGAAAAAAACAAACCTGCCAACGGACTGCAGAACAAAAGCGTAACGCCGCATGCAATTGCCGCCCCTATAAATTCTTTGCGGTATTTTTTAAAGATCAGATCCTTTCTTGACGCCATATCACCCAAAGCTGCTGTTGCCACCACGGTTGAAACCTCAATTCCCGTACTTCCACCAAAAACCACCGTTAAAAATCCGTTGAAGAAATGCGAAGGCACTTTGTAAGGCGGTAGTTTTTTGCCTTCGCGCACGGCTTCCAGCACCTCGGAAATTCCTTTGTTCTTTTTTTTGTTGAAAACGTAGGTTCTTAAAAAATAAATAATCATCAAACCGATCAGCGGAAAAATAAAGAAGAACAGGTTGAAATTCTGTGCTTTGTTAAAAAGCAAATGTTCATATTCTTCCACTAAATTTTTAAACATCAGCGTGATTAATCCAACGATAATCCCCACTAATGCAGCACAATACACAATACGACTCCACTTAACCCACACAATATTTTTCTTTGTAACGATACTATTGTTCATATACGCAAAAAGAGAAGCGTTGCTTCTCTGTTTTAAAATTATAAATTTTATTAGATAGATTTCGGTCCGAATTCCTCAAAGAAAATATGATTTTCACTGATTTTATTATCGGTTAGTTCTTTGACCGCTTTTTCGATAAAAGGTTTTGGTCCGCAAATATAATACTCGGCTTCGGGTTCAAACTGCCATTTTTCAATTTTAGAAAAATCGAGCATGCCTTCGTAAACATCTTTTGCCGCCAAGGTTTCATTGACCACTTCATAAAACTGATGTTGTTTTACCTGTTGATTTTGTTTAGTGATCGAATCGATTCGGTTTCCAAAAGCTCGAACTTCTTGATTTCTACAAGCGTGGATCCAAACTAATTCATTATTTTCTGTTGATTGATCTAAAGATTCCAACATAGACATTAACGGTGTTTGACCGATTCCGCCACTAATGAATACTTTTTTAGGATACAGATTTTGCAATGTAAAATTTCCTGCCGGTGCACTGATCGATAAGATGTTTCCTTCGTGAACCTCATCATGCAAAAAATTACTGATCATTCCGTTGATATCCAATTTTTCGTTGCGTTCGCGTTTAACCGAAATTCGTAAATAATCTTTATTCGGTGCACACGAAATACTGTATTGTCTTATCTGGTTTAGATTGATGTTTGGAAGAAAAACCTGAACGCTGATGTACTGTCCCGGAATGAAATTTGGAACCGCACTACCGTCTTCTGTAACCAAATAGAACGATGTAATTTCTTTAGATTCCTGAACTTTTCGTTGAACTTTAAAATTTTTCCAACCAACCCATTGTCCGTTTGTCTGTTGTTTGCCTTCGTACATTTTGGCTTCGTGACCAATCATCAAACCGGCTAATTGTCCGTACGCAACTTTCCAAGCATCCAGAACCTCATTAGTAGCTAAATCTTGTAAAACTTCTTTGATAGACGCCAGTAAATGTGTTCCAACAATATCGTATTGTTCCGGCTGAATATTTAAACTAACATGTTTGTGTCCGATTAAATCAACCGCAGGCATTAAAACCGCCGGATTGGATATGTTTTCTGCATACGCCAAAACCGCCATAGCCAAAGCTGTTTGCTGTTTGCCCGATTGCTGGTTTCCCATATTAAACAGATTTTTTAATTCGGGATGGTGCGTAAACATTCTGTTGTAAAAGTGTGTAGTTAAAGCAACTCCGCCCGTACGTAACAACGGCACGGTGCTTAATATAATTTCTTTTTGTTTATCTGAAAGCATTGCTGTAAATTTTATTTTAAGCAAAATTAGTTCCGGTTAAACATCAATTCTTATGATTGTAATCATAAAAACCACTTTTTAGTAAAAATTTGATAAAAAAAAATCCATTAACCTTTACAATTAGTGGATTATATTTTGAAGCGATATATAGCTATTGACTATTTCCCAGCTTTCAATACTAAATTATCAATGTAAACCGCTTGATGTATTCCGTTTAAAAGAACTTTAAAACCTAAATGAGCATCATTTTTCAAATTAATCGTATAAGTTTTTTTAGTACCTGTAATTGCCGATGGTTTTGAAATAGACACATACGATTTAGCATCAGAAACAGAACCGATAGAGAACAATTCTAAAGAAGCATCGCCAGAGTTTTTAGAAATATCAAGCGTTAATTTATAAGTTCCCGCTTTCATTTTAGGTGTTGATAAAATCATTCTTTCGCCAGAACTCATCATAGAATAAAAAGTAACTTTACCTTCGCTGCTGTAAAGCATTGATTTACCTGATTCTGCATTCCAACATTTATCGATTTTTTTCCAAGAATCGAAATTTTCATTAATACTGGTTACTGTTGTACATTGGGCAGTTGAAGTGATTACACTACTAAAAACTAATAACCCTGTTAAAGCTATTTTTTTCATATTTTAATTTAGATTGAATACAAATAATGTGTAAATATACTTATAAAATCATAATAGAAAAAAATCATAACAATTAATTATTTTTAATTTCTTATTGAAATATGAATGTAATGCACACATGTTATATCCCTACCACCTTTATGCTATTAACTGATTAATTTTAAAGCAATTTTTCTTATCTTGTCACTAGAATTATAGCAACTAATATATGTATAATACGATTGTTGAGGTTAAAAACGTAAGTAAAACATATCTTTCCGGTGACACTACCGTTGTTGCTTTACAACCAACAACAGTAAGCTTTAATAAAGGAGAACTTACCTTAATTATGGGACCATCGGGTTCGGGAAAAACAACATTATTATCTTTAGTTGGGTGCATTATTTATCCCACAGAAGGGGATGTTATTTTAAATGAAACTAATGTTACTAAATTATCAGAAAAAGAACTTGCAAACATTCGGTTAAACACCGTGGGCTTTGTTTTTCAACATTTTAATTTACTAGAACCTTTAACCGCTTTAGAAAATGTTATGCAACCTATGTTGCTACAAAACACACCAATATCCCAAGCAAAAGATCGCGCTTTAAAAGCACTAGAAAAAGTTAATTTACTGGATCGTAAAGACAATCTTCCAAAAAAATTAAGTGGGGGTCAAAAGCAACGAGTGGCCATTGCAAGAGCTTTGGTAACAAGTCCGGACATTGTTTTGTGTGATGAGCCAACCGCATCGCTCGATGCCAAAAGTGGTGCCGTAATTATGGAAGAACTAAAAGAACTATCAAGACAAAAAAAAGCAGTTATCATAGTAACTCACGATTTACGACTTCGCAAATTTGCCGACCGCGTGATTTATGTAGAAGAAGGAAACGTATCTAATGAAATTTCAAATGAAGAAGATTATAAATAGTCTGCTTTTAGCAACCCTGCTTTTAGCTGCCTGCGGAAAAGACAAAGAAAAACAAATTACACCTGTAACTGCAGAACAAATAACATCTTTTGTAGGTATAGGAAAAGTAATGCCCGAAGCTGGAATTTTAAACCTAACTGTGGATGAAGCAGCAAAAGTTACCAGACTTTACAAAAAATTAGGCGACACCATTGAAAAGGGTACTGTACTATTTGAAACCGAAGCTGTAACACAACAGTTACAATTAGAACAAGCAACTGCAAGCTACAATGCTACCGAAGCCAATAAAGGAATTAACGCTGCAGAGATTAAACAAGCGCAATTAAAACTCGCAGAATTAAAAAATCAATACCAAACAAGCCAGCGATTATATAACCAGAAAGCAGAAACAAAACAAAAACTTATTGTTGATAGTTTGGCGTATTTGCAACAACAGCAAATGGTTAAACAATTACAAGAAAAAAAAGTTGCTGAAAACGCGCGCTTAAAAGAGCAAAACATACAAGTAAAAGCTGCTAAAATTGATTTAGCAAGTAAAAAATTCACTGCTGCTCAAGATGGTATTTTAACTGTTTTTGATGTTCAAGTTGGTGAGCTTTTACAACCAAATGTATCTTTTGGAGAACTAGCATCGAATTCTGAATTGATAATTGAAGCAGAAATAGATGAATTTTATGCCATTGAGTTAAAGAAAAATCAAAAGGTAGAAATTACATTAGTTGGTCAAACCAGTGTTATTGCTAAAGGTTCGGTTTCATTTATAGGCTTGGGTTTACAAAACAAATCAATTTTATACGAAACTATTGGCGAGGCTAATGACCGCAGAGTGCGTAGATTTAACGTTCGCATAACAGAAGGCGCAGATAAACTGTTGATTAATCAAAAAGTAGAATGTAAACTTTTGAAATAATGTGGAAATTAGCCTGGAAATTTATTAAGTACGATCGCGCCAAATCTGTAGGAATAATAACAGCCATTGTTATTAGTATCTTTTTAATTGGACAACAAGTAGGTTTGCTGTTATTTTTAATGGGATTAATGGGCAATTTAGTAGGCAACGCAAATGTAAACGAAAAAGACATTTGGGTTATAGAATCGCAAACTGCCAATGCCAATACCTTAAATAAAATTGACCAACGTTATGTACAGCAATTAAAATCGATTCCCGGCGTTGCACAAACATACGGAGTAGTTATTGCAAGTGGTGAAGCACGTTTTTTAGACGGAAACACAGCAGGCGTAACTATTATTGGTAGCGATGCGCCACATTTTGTTATTGGTCCCAATGCTTCACGTATTTCAGAAGGATCTGTTACAGATTTAAATTTACCCGAAGCTGTTTCGGCAGAATTTTACAACGCCAAATCATGGAATACAGATTTGTATTTGAACAAGCCTATTGAAATTAACGGAAAAAGCGCACAGATAAAGGTAATCACAAAAAATGCGCAGGCTTTTGGTGGTAATTATATGTATACAAACGCGGCAAATGCTCGTTTCTTTGGAAATGTTCCAGCTTATCAAATAAGTTTAATTTCAATAAAGTTAAATGACACAGCAGATAAGGAAACGGTTATTGCGCAAATAAACCAGTTGTATCCTAATTTAAGAGCTTGGGATGCAAAAAAACTTCAAAATTCTACGGTTAAAGAAATTTTAGTATCATCGAACATGGGAATGAGTTTTGGTACGTTGGTTGTATTTGCCATGATATCGGGTTTTTTTATAATTGGCTTAACCTTGTATTCATCGGCATTAGATCGCGTGAAAGATTACGGAACCTTAAAAGCCATTGGTGCAAATAACAAGTATGTAAACAAACTACTAATTATGCAGGCGTTTATGTACGCAATTATTGGTTTTTCTATAGCCTTTCTATTGTTGTTTGGTTTTGCCCAAGGAGTTAAAAACAGTGGTTTAGATATTAATTTTAGTTTTGGTTTTGTTAGTTTCTTGTTAGGAATTACGTTATTTATTTCGGTGGGAGGATCGTTATTTGCTGTTAGAAAAATATCAAAATTAGAACCTGCATCGGTATTTTAAATTATGAAGAAATTATTTATCAGTTTATTTTTATTTGGATGTTCCTTTGGATACGGACAAGATTTATCGTTACAAGATGCCTTGTTACAAGCAAAATCATATAAAAAAGAACAAGGGTTGTTAGAAGTTCAAATTCAAGAAATTCAACAAAAAATCAATAAAAGAAAACAACTTCCTTTGCTTACAGGTGAAGGAAATTTACAACGCAATTTAATTATTCCTGTTACACCCGTGCCGTCTATAGCTTTTGATCCAAATGCACAATCAGGTGAAATTACTCCATTAAAATTTGCTACAGATTGGTCTGCAAAAGCGGGATTACAGGTATCTTGGGATGTTTTTAATCCACAGAAAAAATGGATGAACAAACAAACCGATATCCAATACGAAAAAGCTAAGTTAAACGCTGCCTTAAATGATGAAAATCTTGAGAAAGAAGTTATTGATTTATATGCGCAAGCTTATTTAGCACAACAGCAGTTTGATATTGCTTTATTAAAAGAAACCGATTATGCTGAAGTTTTAAATGTAATTGCAAAACGTGTAGAAGCTGGAAGAGCATCTGAATTTGATAAAAACAACGCCTTAAAAACATTTTACGAAATACAAATGAATCGCAAAGAGGCACAAATTGTTTTGCAGAATAAATATATAGGTCTAATGAATTATTTAAACGTTTCCCAATATGATGCATTTACAACAACGATTGATGATATTTTAAAATCGGCATTAGATAAAAATTCTGATTTAGAACAACAACTTTTGTTATGGGATGTTCGGTTGAATGAGGAAGAAATGAACTTTAATAAAAAATCGTACTTACCTACCCTAACTTTAAACGCATATTACGGCGCACAATTTTATGACAATGATTTACGATTATTTAAAACCGATAATTGGTTTGGAAACAGTTATGTAAGTTTAGGTATTAAGATTCCGATATCACAATGGTTAGAAAAATCGGGTGAACAAAAAAAATTGACTTTGCAAAACCAATTGGTAACTGCAAAACTAAACGAACAAGTGCAAAACGATACGCAATTTAGTTCACAACGTATGAATGATGTAGCTTTATTAAAAGAAAAAATAAAGCAGCAAGAAGAAATTATTAAATTAACTGCAGCAAATCTTAAAATTGTAAAAACACAATTTAATGAAGGAACTATTTTAATTACCGAATACAATAAAGAAATCCAAAATACACAAGACGCTTATAAAAAGCTATGGCAAAACCAGTATGATTTGGTTTCTAAAATAATTGAATAAGGCACTATCGCGACACATATCATTATAAACAGCAACTTTTAAACCCTGCTATAAACCATAGAAGATATTGATGATTATTTTATTAAAAGTAATTGACTGTCATCTACCCCTTTAACCCAATGTTTAACATGAGGTTCAATCTTTTGAAAACCGCCTGTTTCCAAAACAGTTTGGAAACCTTTTTCATCTTCATACGTTACTTTTCCGGTTACACATACCAAGATCGCAGGTGTATTGGTGGTATGTTCAGGTAATAAGCCGTCTTTTTTTAGATACAAGCTGCGTGTTACACCTTCTTCGCCCTTAAACAATATTTTCACAGACAAGGCTTTATCACCAGTATGTAGTCCATTCAAATGGTTTATTTCTTCCATAACTTTAACATTAGTGTTCAACATATTATTTACTTGTGCACAACCGCTGTAAGTAATGCCAAAAAAGACAATAAAGCTGCACAATTTTATGGTTTTTTTCATGAATTAATTGCTAATTACAAATATAGCAAATAAATTATGCTGAAAATTAAAGAACAACGTTAATTGACAAAAAAGACAGAATGGCATTACAACTTAATTTCAGGCACTTAAACATAATTCCTACTCAATTATTTATTTTGCTTAATTTTCGGATGCTTTATCATACTGCCTACATACACAAACAAATCAGGAAAATGCTGTTTAAAAAGAGCTTCTTTTTCAAAAAACAATTCAATTAAAACTGAAACCAACTCTAACCGGTCTGTAAAAGCATAATCGCGTATAAACCCCATCTGAACAGCTCGATTTTTATTTTTAGGTACTTCCATCCATTCCTGAATTAAGCGAAATCCTTTTTTAAAACGATCTGCATCAGGGTGCTTTGCGTACGTTTGTAACATTTCAAAACACAGCGCATGCGTAAACTCATGCAAGGCTACATCTTTACCATCATTATTAAAATGAATATCGTGTTCAAACTCATCTAATGCCAACATAACTGCATTCAACTTTGGGTTAAAATGCCCGGTATGGGTTTGATCTAAATGCGGAAAATATTGTGCTGTGGGGTACACAACAATTTTATCAAAGGTGTTGATTAAATAATTTTTATAACCCAAAGTAAGCTTTATGTAACTTGCTGCAACGGTAACTTTTTGTGCGTTGGTTAACGGCGCGTTTTCTTTAACTACAAATTCGTACTGATTTAAAAAATTTAAAATACGCTTGCTGAAATTAAGCTTAAACTTATGGGGTAGCTGATTAAAAACAGGAAAAACCTTTGTAATATCACCTGCAAACTGATATATAACCTGTTCGGGAGTAAGTTTTAAATTAAAATTTCCTTTAGGTGTATTTAATCGATAGCGATCATAAAACAATCTTGAGCCTGTGAAAAACATATTTTTTTGTTTAAGATAGTGAAAAGGCGGAAATAAATTAAAAATATCCTAACAAATTACAAGTCGAACCATTTGTTAAGTATGCTGTTTTATTATAACCAGTTTTAATGCATTTATAGGGCAAAGACTTTACATTAAAAATCAACCTTATTAAACGTCCAATGCTTAGTATCTATCAATAACAATTCATTCCTCATTACATCCATATCACAGATAATCTGTAGTGTTTGCATCGCCATTATACTGCCGACAATTCCTGGTAAAGGACCTAAAACTCCCAGACTATCACAGTCAGGGAGATTTTCTCGATTAGGAGGTTCGGGGAAGAGATCCCGTAAGTTTTTACTGCCTTGGTGGTTGAATACCGCTACTTGTCCTTCAAAGGCTAGAATACTGCCGTATACCAATGTTTTGCCAAGCTCCACACAGGCATCATTTACCAAATATCGGGTTGTAAAATTATCAGAACCATCAATAATAATATCGTAAGGATGGATGATTTGACGTACATTTTCATGCGTGACTTTTTCTTTTATCGGAATAAAATGCACATCGCTATTTAATGCGGAAACAAACTCCAAAGCACTTTCCACTTTCAGTTTACCGATATTGTTTTCTTGATGTATCACCTGACGGTTGAGGTTATGGGTTTCCAAAACATCAAAATCAGCAGCTGCTAAAGTGCCTACTCCCGCTGCTGCCAGATACTGAATCACCGGACTTCCCAATCCGCCTGCTCCAATGACCAAAACCTTTGCCGCCCTTATTTTTCGTTGCCCTTCCACACCGATTTCTTCGATAAAAATCTGTCGGCTGTAGCGTGTAAAATTGTCTTTCATTTTCTTCAAGCATTTGAGTACACCGTTTCCCAATCTTTCATAATGGGATCATAGCCGGCTTCAATAATCAGATTACGAACGGTTTCCATACTGCGTTCATCGCTGGTTTCAAATTGCTCCAGCGATTGCTGATCCACCACATAACCGCCTGGATTGGTTTTGGATGCTGCACTCATCGAAGTGGCTCCTAAGGAAATAATATGATTTCGGAATTTTTCATTTTCCCGGGTCGATATAGAAATTTCCAAGTCTTCATTCCAAATACGATAAGCACAGATCAATTGCAGCAAATCGCGGTCTTCCATGATAAAATTGGGTTCTATAATTCCTTCTGCAGGTCGCAACCTTGGAAATGAAACGGAATACTTCGTTTGCCAATAGGTCTTCTGTAAATAATCGATATGCAAAGCATTGAAAAAGCTCTCTACCCGCCAATCTTCCAAACCCAATAATACGCCCAAACCTATTTTATGCATGCCTGCTTGTCCGATTCGATCAGGTGTATCTAAGCGAAATTCAAAATTAGATTTCTTTCCCTTGGGATGATAAGCTTTGTACACCTCCTGATGATAGGTTTCCTGATACACCAGAACGGTATGTACACCTGCCTCTTTTAATTCTTGATATTCTTCCAAAGAGAGTGGCTGCACTTCAATGGAAATATGGGTGAAATGCGGACGTAATAAAGTAATTGCGTTCTTAAAATAATCTACCCCTACGGTTCTGTTAGCTTCACCACTCACCAATAAAACGTGATTAACTCCCATAGTTTTTAGTGCCATCGCTTCAAGCATAATCTCGGCATTGGACAGCGTTTTACGTTTGATTTTATTGTCCAGACTAAAACCGCAATAGGTACAAATGTTCTGGCACTCGTTGCTCAGATATAACGGAGCGTACAACTGAATAGTTTTACCAAATCGCTTTTGAGTTAACTGTTGTGATAACTGAGCCATCTGTTCCAAATACGGTGCAGCTGCAGGCGATAACAAGATCAGAAAATCGTTTATTGTTCGTTTGTTTTTGGACAAGACAAAGGCCACATCAGCTGCCGTGCTGGAATAGATTTTCTCCCTAACCTTTTCCCAATCGTACTGTTTAAAAAGCTGTTCAAATGAATCGTTCATATCAATCAAATAAAAAAGCGGTTAAAGGACTTGAAGCCTGTGCAGCAGCCTGTACACTTCCCAATCCGGCTTCATAAGCTTTTCTACCTGCTATTACCGCTTCTTTGAATGCTTCTGACATCTGTACAGGATTTCGGGCAACAGCAATGGCTGTATTCACCAAAACCGCATCAGCACCTAATTCCATGGCTTTAGAGGCATCAGATGGAGCTCCAATACCAGCATCTACTACCACCGGAACCTTACTCTGTTCAATGATGATTTCCAGAAAGTCTATGGTCCTTAAACCTTTATTACTTCCTATGGGTGCTCCTAAAGGCATTACCACCGCTGTTCCTACATCTTCCAGCCTTTTACACAACACAGGATCTGCATGAATGTAGGGCATCACCACAAAACCTAATTTTGCCAATTCTTCTGTAGCTTTTAAAGTTTCGATAGGGTCAGGCAATAAATACCTTGGGTCGGGATGGATCTCTAATTTCACCCAGTTGGTTTCTAAAGCCTCTCGAGCCAATTGTGCAGCCAAAACAGCTTCTTTGGCATGACGAGCACCGGAGGTGTTTGGCAGCAAATTCACATTCGGAATTTGTAAAGCCGATAATAAATCACCGTCTTTTTTGTTCGTATCAATGCGTTTCAATGCCATGGTTACCAGTTCGGATTCAGAAATGCGAACAGCTTCGGTCATATCTTGTAAATTGCCAAACTTGCCCGTTCCCAAAAACAAGCGTGAAGCAAAGGTTTTATCTGCTATTTTTAATTTATTCATAGTTTTTGAATTTGCGGAAGGATGGAAGGATTTTGTGTTAACAGACCGGATAATGCTACTCCGTATATTCCTAAATGTCTTATACTTTCGATGTCATTGAACTCGATACCGCCAATCGCGATAATAGGTGGGAATTCAATGTTTTTTTCGTTCAACGATTGCAGAATCGCCTGATAGCCTTTCAAACCTAAAATCGGACTTAATTTTTCTTTGGTGGTGGTAAATCTATAGGGTCCTAAACCAATGTAATCACATCCCTCAGCTATTCGTTGCAATACATTTTCTAGGGTGTTTGCGGTTCCGCCAATGATTTTGTGTGAGCCTAAAATAGTTCTGGCATTTGCAATGCTTTCATCACTCAAGCCCAAATGTACACCGTCTGCATCAATGGTTTTTGCTATCTGCACCTCATCATTAATGATAAAAGTTGCCTGATAGTTTTCGCATATCGTTTTTAGTTTTTCGCTCAGTTGTAACAAATCCTTTTCGGATGCGTTTTTCCAACGAAGCTGAATCCAATCGGCTCCATTGTCCAATACTTTTCTGATATTTTGTTCTTGTTCCGAAGCAGTAATGCCTTGTGATATATAGTGTAATCTGCTAATCATAATGATGCCCTAATAAAGAAGGGTGACTGTTTAAATATTGTTCTACATATTTTTTTCCCAAGCGGCAAGCGGTTTCCAAATTGTGACCTAATGCAAAATGAGCCGCGATAGCGGATGATAAGACACACCCCGAACCATGTTTGGGATGAACGGAAGTTGTATCGGGTAAAATCGCGATCTCCCGCGTTCCTATTCTTAAAATATCTAAGCCGACTTGCTCTTCTCGATGTCCGCCTTTGATGAGCACTTTATTGTCTTCTGTCAATACTGACCCAAGCAAGTCATACTCGTCATAATTAGGAGTTAATAAATCTATATAAGGCAATACCACAGGCAATACCTTTATATCATCTTCTTTGAAAAAAGTAAAACCAGAGGAAGATTTGATGACCGGATCCCAAATGATAAAGGCTTTCGAATTATTTGCTTTGATTTTATCCACGATACTTTTCAAAAAAATAAAGTCTTTGACAATGCCGATTTTGATAACTTGGATAGCATAACGATTCATTAAGGCTTCTATACCTTTTTGAACCATCTGTATATCCTGCCATTCGATAGCAATAAATGCATCTTCGGTCTGAATTGTATTTGCGGTAATGACCGCCATCCCTTGTGTTTTGAGTTGTTCAAATGTTTTTACATCTGCCAAGACGCCTGCTCCGCCACAAGGATCGAAACCAGCGATACTTAATACTATTGGACGATTTTCCTGCATTTCAAAAATGTGTTTAAAGGATCATTACTTTGCCAGATACTGCCTAACAAGGCGATGCCGTCGGCACCACATTTAAAAGCCTGTTTATAATTATTGTCATCAATTCCTCCCAAAGCCACAAGCTGTGTATTGAGATTCTTTCTATATTGAAAATCATTTAAAACCGAATGATCTTTTCCATAGCCCGCTTTGGAAATGCTCGGAAAAACAGGCGATAAGAATGCATATTGCCAGATGTTGTCTAAAGCATTAAAATCGTCTATACCATGTACCGATGTGGAAAGCGTATAGTCAGTAAAAAACAAATACGACTCTCTTTCACGCTTTTCTTCCCGAAAATGCAGCCGATGAATACCAAATTCCTTTGCCAGATGAAAATGCGAATGCAATACAATCTGATTACGAAATTTCTGACCAATAGCATCCAAATAGTTTTGCATTTCATCATCTGAAAACGCATATTTCCGCACATGAAAGAGGTCTAATCCATTTTCAAAAAACGAATTCACAAATGCTGTTTCACCTATTGCAGGTTCTTCCGGAGAGATAATCACGATCATATATAAATCTCTTTTCCCTGATCGATAAATTCCTGCGATTTTTCCAGCATTCCTTTTTCGGTGGCTTCACGGATTTCCTGCGTGATTTTCATGGAACAAAATTTGGGTCCGCACATCGAACAAAAATGAGCCACTTTCGCTCCGTCTGCCGGTAATGTCTCATCGTGAAATTCACGAGCGGTATCCGGATCTAACGATAAGTTGAACTGATCTTCCCAGCGGAATTCAAAGCGAGCTTTACTCAAGGCATTGTCTCTATATTGTGCACCCGGATGACCTTTTGCCAAATCGGCCGCATGAGCTGCCAGTTTATACGTGATTACACCATCTTTTACGTCTTTTCTGTTTGGTAAACCCAAATGCTCTTTCGGTGTTACATAGCAGAGCATAGCACAACCGTACCAACCAATCATAGCAGCACCAATCGCCGACGTGATGTGATCGTAACCTGGTGCAATATCGGTCGTCAATGGGCCCAGCGTAT
>CAMLFV010000030.1 GCA_946479395.1 uncultured Flavobacterium sp.
AAAATATTTCTTGTGAAATTATTGATTTACGCACGGTTCGACCAATGGATTACGATGCAATTATTAAATCGGTACAAAAAACAAACCGTTTGGTTGTTTTAGAAGAAGCTTGGCCGTTTGCATCGGTTGCTTCAGAAATTACCTACATGGTTCAAGAGCGCGCTTTTGATTATTTAGACGCACCTGTACAACGTATTACTACTGCCGATACTCCTGCACCTTACTCACCTGCCTTGTTAAAAGAATGGTTGCCAAACGCGCAAGATGTTGTAAAAGCTGTTAAAAAAGTTATGTACAAAAAATAATAAATTTCATTTACATTTGTAACTCCAACCAAAAAGGTTGGAGTTTTTTGTTATGAAAAAATTGTTATTTGTTGTTTTTACTTTTTTCACTTTGCAAATAGTGGCACAAACCAAGGTTGGTGGAATTGTAATTGATGAAAAACAACAGCCGTTATCGTACGCAAGTGTGTACTTTAAAAACACAACCGAGGGCGTTATTACTAATGAAGACGGTAAGTTTTATTTAGAATCTAACAACACGCAAGACACTTTGGTAATATCGTTTACGGGCTACAACGATGTTTTTTTACCATTGACCAAAGCAGTTAATTTAGATTTAAAGGTTGTTTTAGAAGAAGACACCGTACTTTCTGAGATAAAAATATTTACGGGAAAGACATCCAAAAAAGACAATCCGGCATTAGATATCCTTCGAAAAATCTGGGAAAACCGACGTAAAAACGGATTGTACAAATTTGACCAATACGCTTATCAGAAATACGAAAAAATTGAATTCGATTTAAATTCAATCGACAGCGCTTACATGAAAAGTCGGGTTTTTAAAGGCATGGAATTTATTTTTGATAAGGTTGATACTTCTAAAATCACAGGAAAAACCTACTTACCCATTTTTATAAACGAACAAGCATCCAACGTTTATGGTGATAACGTTGCCAAGTTGAAAAAAGAAATCCTTGCTGGAAACAAAAATTCTGGCTTTGAAAACAACCAGCATATTATGGCGTTTTTAAAGGATTTGTATGTAGAATACGATATTTACGATAACTACCTAAAATTGTTCGATAAAGATTTTGTGAGTCCGCTTTCACGCACCGGAATCAACGTTTATAATTATGTATTGACCGATACAGCTGATATAGACGGCAAAAAGTGCTACAACATTGTCTATTATCCGCGCAGAAAAGGCGAATTAACGTTTAAAGGCGATTTTTGGGTGAACGATGGCACTTGGGCAATCAAGAAAATAAACATGGCAATTAGCAAAGATGCTAACATTAACTGGGTACGCGATATTTATATTGAACAAGAGTTTGATGTTTTGAACGATTCGGTTTTCTTGCTAACAAAAGATCATTTAATGACCGATTTCAGTATCCGTCAGAATGAAAAATCAAAGGGAATGTATGGTAAACGAACGACCTATTACAAACAATTTGAGTTTGATAAAAAGAAACCCGTAAACTTTTACAAAAGCGAAGTAAACAGTTATAACGAAGCCTTAATGAATCGTCCAGACGAATTTTGGGAAGGATACCGCTTTGAACCTTTATCGGAAGAAGAAAAAGGTATTTATACCATGTTAGGCGAATTAAAGCAAAACAAACGCTTTCAAACCTACGTGAATTTAGGAACCATTTTAGCCAGCGATTACATACAGATTGGCAATTTTGATTACGGACCAATTTTTTCTTCGTTTGGATTTAACGATATTGAAGGTTTCCGTTTAAGAGCCGGTGGTAGAACTTATTTTGGGCAAAACGATATGTGGCGTTTAGAAGGATACACTGCTTACGGTTTTAAAGACAATAAGTTTAAATACGGAATTTCGGGCAGGTTTATGTTGGATAAAGATTCGCGTTTTATTCTTTTTGCAGGAAACCGCCGCGATGTTGAACAAATTGCCGCTACCCTATCACCTATTACCGATGTTTTGGGTAGAAGTTTTGCATCGAGCGCCTTATTGGCAAGTGGTGATAATTCCAAATTATCAAACATAAATCTTACATCGGCAGGATTAGAAATCGAACCATTAAAAAATTTAAAATTCTCAACATCATTCAATTACAAAACATTAAAATCGGCATCGCCTACTTTTTCATTGGCATATTATGACGAAGCCGGTAACATTCGAAACGATTTAAATCAAGCAGAAATCAATCTTTCGGTTGATTACACACCACGCAGAAAAACAGTTGGTTACGGCGTTGACCGTACCGATGTTGACTATAATTACGCACGCCTTTTCTTTAATTATTCGTTAGGTGTCAAAGGCATGCTGGGCAGCGATTTCGATTACAAAAAAGTTCAATTATTATACAGTCACCCAATATTAGTGGGCGGTTTTGGTAGGTTCACTCCAACTTTAGAAGCCGGTAAAACATACGGAACCGTTCCATTGGGCTTAATGAGTGTAATTCCCGGAAACCAATCGTACTTTATTATTGGCAATGCGTTTAGCCGTATGAATTATTACGAGTTTATTACCGATGAGTATATTGCGCTGCATTTAGAACACAATTTTAATGGTAGAATTTTCTCGAGAATTCCCGGAATCAGAAAATTAGGTTTACGTGAATTTGTGGGAATTCGTGGAGTTTGGGGCGATGTATCGCAGAAAAATATCGACATTAATGCATCGAATATTCCTTACATAGCTCCGACAGATAAAGTTTATTACGAATATTTTGTGGGTGTAGGAAACATTTTTAAATGCCTGCGTGTTGATGTAAACTGGCGAGGTAATTATCTTGAAAATCCCGATGTTAGAAGAGTTGGTGTAAATGTTGTTTTTGGATTCCATTTTTAAAACAGTAACCACATAAATACATAGAAAAAAACTTATTGGTAAGGTACAAAACGATATTCTTTGTTGTTAATAATTTATTTATAAGCTTTAATGTTAAAAGTTTAAGCAACTTCTTTGTAAGAAACTGAATTTTAACGTACTTTTGCAACCAATTTTGAAATAAAGAAATATACAGATATGACAAACGTTGAACAATTCGATGTATTCATCGAAATTCCTGCAGGAAGCAGAAATAAATACGAGTTCGATTTTGATTTAAAAATGATGAGATTCGATCGTTTATTATTCTCATCAATGAAATACCCAACAGATTACGGTTTTATTCCTGAAACATTGGCTTTAGATAACGACCCGTTAGATGTTTTGGTTTTAACTACAGAACCTACTATTCCAGGTTTATTAATGGAAGTTAAACCAATTGGTGTGTTTTATATGGCTGACGATAAAGGAAACGATGAAAAAATTATCTGTGTACCAACCGGCGATCCTTTAATGCGCGAATTAAACGATTTAAGCGATATCAACAAGCACCTTATTAAAGAAATTGAACATTTCTTTAAGGTATATAAAGATCTTGAAAACAAAAAAGTTGAAATTAACGGTTTTGGCGATAAAGCTGCAGCCATTGCAATGATAAAAGAATGCCAAGAGCGTTTTGGTCAGTTATCAGCAGAAAAACAACAATCTTTTAGTATAAGATAATTTAAAAGCCAGAATTTACTTCTGGCTTTTTTTATATTTTAAACGGGTTGTTGCGCAATTCATAAGCTTCAAATATTTCTTTGGCTGTATATTTCTTTTGCAACTCAATAAATAACATATTATTTTCTTTTGTTACTTCTCGAACTTCATCCAATAAACTAAATATTTCTTTCTGTAAATTTACACCCTCTTCTACAGTTTTAAACTTTGTTTCATTTAAGTCTTCCTTTAGAATATTTTCTAAATTATCAGGTGTATCATTAAATTTTTTATTCTTATTTATTTTCCGATTATATTCATCAGATTTCGCATTATAAAGATCAATTACATTATTATTATATGCTGTTTTAAATGTTTCTTCGTATTTTATAAATAACGGATCATTTAAAATATCTTGCGAAAATCCAACAAATCCTGTTAAAATCAGAGCTATTAAAATTGCTTTCTCATATCATCAAAAAATTAAAGTCCTATACATTGTTTAAAATAAGTAGTACAATTGTACATTCTAATAAAATCGTTCTTCTTTATTATTGCTTTTATTTTTTCAAAACGCTCATCATGCTCTTTTCCTCTATATTCGCTATACAGCTTATCTATTTGATCAGCATAAATTTCTGAATGAGCTTCGCTATGTTTCATAAAATTGTCTTTACACTCATCTGATATCATCATCTTACCAGACAAGGTTTTTATCTGAATACGAATCATTAATTCATAAGCCGATTTTAAGCTTGAATTATCTGTTATTTCAAACTCATGCAGTTTATCAATTAATTCCCATTCAGATTTCGCTTCTGCTAACGAATGAAATTTTGTTCGCTCTAAATTAGCATCAATCCATAAAAACATATCCTCTTCACTTTCAAACAATTTTTCTACGAACGTAACATTTAATTTATGATTAAACCTTTCAATTGCTTGGAGTTTTTTTGATACCTCAGAAAGGTTATCGTTCACATACTCATAGCTTGAACTATTAAATAGAGAATTTACATTTGCAAAACTTAAACTACTGTATAAAATCGTAGTAAAAAAGAATATTTTTTTCATAAAGTGTAAATAAAAAATTAAACATCACACAATATAATAAAAAATTATTTAAAAACTATACAAAAAATCAATCTATGTTATATTGATGGTACTATTTTTATTATAATTATATTTGTAAAAATTTCAATTTAAAAATGGCCGATCAAATCAATCCATATAAAGATTCTAACTTAGGTAAAAAACAACAGGTTGAACAAATGTTCGATACTATTTCTGGTAATTACGACAGTTTAAACCGAATGATTTCACTGGGAACCGACCAAGGATGGAGACGTAAAGTTTTAAAAATGGTATCTGACACCAACCCAGAATCTATCTTAGATATTGCAACAGGAACGGGCGATTTGGCTATCTTGCTATCAAAATCTAACGCAAAACGTATTGTTGGCTTGGATCTTTCGGCAGGAATGTTAGAGGTTGGCAAAACAAAAGTAAATGCTTTAGGATTGCAGAATAAAATTGAAATGATTCAGGGCGATTCTGAAAATTTACCGTTTCAAGACAATACTTTTGATGCAATTACCGTTGCCTTTGGTATACGTAACTTTGAAAATCTTGAAAAAGGTTTGTCTGAAATTTTACGTGTATTAAAACCTAACGGAATTTTTGTTATCTTAGAAACCTCGGTTCCAACAAAGTTTCCGTTTAAGCAAGGATACAGTTTTTACATGAAAACCTTTATGCCGTTAATGGGCAAAGTGTTTTCTAAAGATCAAAAAGCGTACGAATACTTGTCAGAATCGGCAAAAAATTTCCCTTACGGCGAAAAACTAAATGCCATTTTGCAAAAAGTAGGCTTTAAAAATGTAAAACACAATCCACAAACAATGGGCGTTGCAACAATTTATTCAGCATCAAAATAATCGTATGAAAAACCTTTTAATTGCTACTTGTTTTCTTTTAACCGCAAATTCGTTTGCACAGGGCATGTTTGGTAAAAATCCTTACCGCAACCAGCAACACTGGGATCAGCAACGTGTTCATTACGGTTATTATTTAGGATTTAGCTCGTACAATTTTAAGTTTGATTATAAGAAAAGTTTCTACGAGAAAAACGGAAGCGACGAAATTTTGGTTGAACCTACGACAGGTTTTAATGTTGGCTTGGTTGGAAACTTGCGCTTAATGGAATATTTAGATTTACGTTTTGAACCTGGTTTATACTACACGCGCCGTAAACTTATTTTTCCACATATCACTAATCCTGATCAAAATACGCGAGACGTAGCTTCAACCTACATTCATTTCCCTTTATTGTTGAAATTTTCTGCTTTAAGAGCCGGCAATATTCGTCCGTACATTTTAACGGGAATATCGCAATCGTTGAATTTAAGCAGCAACGAAACTTCTAAAGACGATAATTACCAAGGTCGTTTTAGAATGAAAAAATGGACTGCAAACTACGAATTAGGTTTAGGTATAGATTTTTATTTCGAACATTTTAAATTCACACCGTCGGTTCGAGGGGTATTTGGTTTACAAGACGAATTAATTCGTGATAAAAACCCTAACAGCCCGTGGACAGGCGACATAGAATCTATGAAAACACGTGGTTTGTTTATTAACTTTACGTTTCATTAATAGTTTTTAGTTATAAGCTTTTAGACATAAAAAAATCCTGCAATTCAACTTGCAGGATTTTTGTTTCATTAACTTTATATTACAATAACTAACTATTCCTTTTAAACTCACTCAAAATAATAGCAGTTGCAGTGGCAACATTTAAACTTTCGGTTTGCTGTAAATCGCCAAAACGCGGAATAGCTATTTTAGCCGTTACCAAAGCTTCAATTTCATTTGATATTCCGTTGGCTTCGTTACCCATTACTATAATTCCGTTGGTTGGTAAATCGGTTTTGTAAATATTGGTTCCATCCATAAACGTTCCAAAAATCGGTTCGTTGGTATCCTTTAAATAATCAGCCAAATTGGTATAAAAAATATTTACCCGCGTTAACGATCCCATGGTTGCCTGCACCACTTTGGAGTTGTAAACATCAACCGTTTCGTTGCTGCAAATTAAATCGGCAACACCAAACCAATCACACAAACGAATAATAGTTCCTAAATTTCCGGGATCTCGTACATTGTCTAAAGCAATTTTCAATCCGTTGGGCTGTGGCAATGTATCTTCTTTCATTTTAAAAACAGCCAAACAGTCGTTCGGTGTAGTTAAAGACGATATTTTCTTAAGATCGGCTTCGGTAATTTCCGTAACAAATTCCTTCGAAACATTAAAATTTAATTGCTTGGTTGTATAGATATGTTCTAACTGCAAAGTAGAATTCAGCAGTTCGTTAATTACCTTAAATCCTTCGGCAACAAAAACTTTATTTAAATCGCGGAATTTTTTTTGCTTTAATTGCGTTATATATTTGATTTGGTTTTTAGTAAGCATTCGTGAAAAGTTGTAATTTTACCAATTGAAATTGTTATGTCCTTGAGAAATATTTTATCAAAATTAGTGTTTATTACTGTAATTTCAAGCATTTTTTTGGCTTGTTCGTTAACAAAGCGCGTACCTGCTGATGAACGACTGCTAACCGAAAATGAAATTTTGGTAAACAATAAAAAAGAAACCAGCGAAGTTATTGTTAAACAGCTATATCAGCAGCCTAACAGCAACTTTTTGGGTTACCGTTTGCGTTTGCACATGTACAATATGGCAAAGGTAAATCCCGATTCTACCTATCAGGCTTGGTTAGATAAGCATAAGAATACCGAACGTTTTCTGGCAAAACTTTTATCTGCAAAACAGGTAGATCGTTTGGGAACATCGTTTTTTGTTTCGGGTATGGGCAGAACTTTAAAAGATTTAGGCGAAGCACCTGTTATTTATGATGGCGAAAGAACTAAAAAATCTGTCATTCGTTTAAAAAACCATTATTTTAATGAAGGATATTTCAATACTAAAATTTCGTACGAATTAGACAGTTTAAAGCCTAAAAAAGTCAGTACACATTACACAATTAATACAGGAAAACCTTATGTTTACGATAGTATTGCGGTAATTGTAAAATCGCCCGAATTAGATTCTCTTTACAAAACCAATACACGTGCAAGTGTTGTAAAAAAAGGCGATCAGTATAATGCTGCAAAATTAGACGAAGAACGCGAACGTATTACTACTTTTTTTAGAAATAACGGTGCGTACGATTTTCAGAAAACCTATATTAATTACGAAGCCGATACGTTAAAAAACAATCACACAACGGATATTTATCTGAATATCGACAATAAAAACATTAAACAAGGTGATACGTTGGTTACCGAGCCTTTTAAGCTTTACAAAATCAGTAAAGTAAATCTTTACACCAGTAACACATCGGCAGAATATCAAACCATTACCGATTCTATTCAATACAAAAATTTAAACATTTACAGTAAAGGTCCGTTAAGTTACAAGCCAAAAGTGTTACGTAATGCGGTTTTTATCGATGAAGACGGTTATTTTTCAGATATGCGTCGTTTAGTTACGTCGCGTTCATTAAGCAATTTAAAGGTTTTTAATTATCCAACCATTGAATATGTTCCCGATACGCGCGATAGTTTGGGTAAATCGTTGATCGCAAATATCACATTGAATCCTAAAAAACGTATTATTTTTAATCCTTCAATCGATTTAAATCACTCAAACATTCAAGATTTCGGTATTCAGGGAAATATAGGTTTTGTTTTTAGGAATGTATTTAAAGGGGCAGAAATTTTAGATATTGGTTTCAGAGGAAACATCGGTTCGTCGGCGTCAAGGTATCGTAACGAACAAAATACTTTTTTTGATATTTTGGAATATGGTGCCGATGTAAAACTGACCTTTCCAAGATTTTTATTCTTTCCGAATATTATCGATAAATTGGTAGATCGAACATCGTTTCCAAATACTTCGTTAAGTGTCGGATTTTTCAATCAGCAGAATATTGGTTTAGACAAACAGAATCTTACGGGAATTTACAATTACTCCTGGTCGTACAAACGAAGAAACACCATTAGTTTCGATCTTTTTAACCTGCAGTTTGTCCGCAACATGAATCCGGGGAATTATTTTAAGGTGTATCGATCCTCATATAATAGATTGAATGAAATTGCCGCTGATACAAATGTCAATCCAAATCATTTGGATGAAAACGGAAACTTAACAATTGAAGGTGGTGGTGCCGATAAATTTATGAGTGATGTTTTCAATGGAAATACAAACGCAGATGAACAACAAATCAGAACTGTTTTAAGTATTTACGAAAGAAAATTCCGTTTAACAGAAAACAACCTTATTTTAGCAAGTAACGTGGTGTACACCTACTCTAACCGATTCAATATTAAAGATCAGGATTTTTTTACTTTTAGAACCAAGATCGAATCAGCAGGAAACATTTTAAATGCCATAGCAAAATCAAACAGTAAAACCAACGAAAATGGCAAACACACCGTTTTAGATGTGGCGTATTCGCAATACATTAAAGGCGAAGTAGATTTTATAAAGTATTTTGATTTAGGAAATAAAAACGTAATTGCATTGCGGGCTTTTGGTGGTATTGCCATTCCGTATGGTAACAGCGACAACATTCCGTTTTCTCGCAGTTATTTTGCAGGTGGATCTAACGATAACCGTGCATGGCAGTCTTATCGTTTAGGACCTGGTCGAAGTGGTGGTTTGTTAGATTTTAACGAAGCCAATATGAAATTGGCTTTTAATGCAGAATATCGTTTTAATGTGAGCGGACCTTGGAATATGGCATTATTTGCCGATGCTGGAAATATCTGGAATGCTTTAGATAATATTACCGACGAAGAAATGACTTTTAACGGATTAAAATCTTTAAAAGATTTAGCATTGGGTACAGGTTTGGGTATTCGGTACGATTTTAACTTCTTTGTTATTCGTTTAGATTTAGGTTTTAAAACGTACAATCCCGCAAACGAAGCCAACCGAAAGTGGTTTAAAGAGTGGAATTTAAGTAAAACCGTTTTAAATGTCGGAATTAATTATCCGTTTTAATAAAATTACTACTTTTGTAAGCTAAACTAAATTTAAAAATAAAACATACAACCTATAAATATGGCACATAACATTAAGCCGGGTGTTGCTACCGGCGATCAAGTTCAGGAAATATTTAACTACGCAAAAGAAAAAGGCTTTGCTTTACCGGCTGTAAACGTAACAACATCTAGCACCATTAACGGTGTTTTAGAAACAGCTGCTAAATTAAACGCACCGGTAATCATTCAGTTTTCTAACGGTGGCGGTTTGTTTATGGCAGGAAAAGGTTTAAACAACGATAAGGAACGTGCAGCTATTGCAGGATCTATCGCGGGTGCAAAACAAGTACACGAATTGGCAGAATTATACGGTGCAACTGTAATTTTACATACCGATCACTGTGCTAAGAAATTATTGCCTTGGATTGATGGTTTGTTAGATGCCAGCGAAAAATTCTATAAAGAAAATGGTAAACCTTTGTTTTCTTCACACATGATTGATTTATCGGAAGAACCAATCGAAGAAAATATCGAAATTTCTAAAAAATATCTTGAGCGTATGAGCAAAATGGGTATGACTTTAGAAATTGAATTAGGTATTACAGGTGGTGAAGAAGACGGTGTTGACAATTCGCACGTAGATTCATCAAAACTATACACGCAACCAGAAGAAGTGGCGTACGCTTACGAAGAATTAATGAAAATATCGCCACGTTTTACCATTGCAGCGGCTTTTGGTAACGTACACGGTGTTTACAAACCAGGAAACGTAAAATTAACTCCGAAAATTTTAGATAATTCGCAGAAATACGTTCAAGAAAAATTCAACACAAAAAATAATCCGGTAGATTTTGTTTTCCACGGTGGATCTGGATCAACTTTAGAAGAAATTCGCGAAGCAATTTCTTACGGAGTTATTAAAATGAATATCGATACCGATTTACAGTTCGCTTTTACCGAAGGTACTCGTGATTACATCTTATCTAAAAAGGATTATTTAATGACGCAAATTGGAAATCCGGAAGGCGAAGAAGTACCAAATAAAAAATATTACGACCCACGTAAATGGTTACGTGAAGGCGAATTAACATTCAACAAACGTTTAGAACAAGCTTTTGCCGATTTAAACAACGTTAAAACATTATAAAAATTACGAATTACAAATTACAAATAAATTCATAATTCATAATTATAAATCATAATTTATAGACTATGGCTTGGTTTAAAAGAAAAGAAAAAGGAATCACAACCCCAACCGAAGATAAAAAAGATACGCCCAAAGGTTTATGGTACAAAACACCAACCGGGAAAATTATAGAATCGGAAGAACTGGCTAAAAACTTGTGGATTTCTCCGGAAGATGATTACCACGTTAGAATTGGAAGTAAAGAATATTTTGAAATTTTATTCGACGACAATAAGTTCAAAGAATTATTTGGTTCTATCACGGCAAAAGATCCTTTAAAATTTGTTGATACCAAAAAGTACAGCGAACGTTTAAAAGAAGCTAAAGACAAAACCAATTTAAAAGATGCGGTACGCGTTGCTGTAGGAAAATCTAAAGGAGCAGATTTAGTTGTTGCCTGTATGGATTTTGCTTTTATTGGTGGATCAATGGGTTCTGTTGTAGGTGAAAAAATTGCCCGCGGAATCGATTATTCTATCAAAAACAACATTCCATTCATGATGATTTCTAAATCGGGCGGTGCACGTATGATGGAAGCTGCGTATTCTTTAATGCAAATGGCAAAAACATCGGCAAAATTAGCGCAGTTGGCAGATGCTAAAATTCCATATATATCATTATGTACCGATCCAACAACAGGTGGAACAACAGCTTCTTACGCAATGTTGGGCGATATTAATATTGCAGAACCAGGCGCATTAATTGGTTTTGCAGGTCCACGTATTGTAAAAGATACAACAGGTAAAGATTTACCAGACGGTTTCCAAACATCAGAATTTTTATTAGAACACGGTTTTTTAGATTTTGTAGTTCACAGAAAACAGTTAAAAAACAAAGTAAACTTATACATAGATTTGGTTTTAAACAGACCATTACGTTAACAAAAAGCATTGCAACAGCAATGCTTTTTTGCTTATTACGCAGCGTTTACAAGATAAATTTGCAATAGCCTAATAAAAAAAGCAAAAGCTATTTCAAACATTATCAAAACTTTAAAAAATAATTACAAATTAGTTTTTTAAAACCCTTGTAAAATAAAATAATCGTTCTATATTTGCAGTCGCAATACAGACTTACCGTTTGTTTTGATTCGCTCGAGTGGTGGAATTGGTAGACACGCTGGACTTAAAATCCAGTGAGCAGTAATGCTCGTGCGGGTTCAAGTCCCGCCTTGAGTACAAATATTTATTCAAGACTTATAAATAGATTTTAAACTTCTCTGCTCGAGTGGTGGAATTGGTAGACACGCTGGACTTAAAATCCAGTGAACAGTAATGTTCGTGCGGGTTCAAGTCCCGCCTTGAGTACTAACGTTTTTATATTATTTGCGAAAATAGCTCAGTTGGTAGAGCGCAACCTTGCCAAGGTTGAGGTCGCGGGTTCGAACCCCGTTTTTCGCTCTAAAATCTATTTATCTGCTCGAGTGGTGGAATTGGTAGACACGCTGGACTTAAAATCCAGTGAGCAGTAATGCTCGTGCGGGTTCAAGTCCCGCCTTGAGTACAAATATTTATTCAAGACTTATAAATAGATTTTAAACTTCTCTGCTCGAGTGGTGGAATTGGTAGACACGCTGGACTTAAAATCCAGTGAACAGTAATGTTCGTGCGGGTTCAAGTCCCGCCTTGAGTACAAAAATCCTAAAGAAAATTCTTTAGGATTTTTTTTGTTTTTTGTCCATAATTTAAGATATAACTATTAGTACAAAATATACCTATATGAAATAAATCGAAATATTTTATCCTGCAAATGTTGCTGAATGGAGAAATTGGTTACAAGAAAATCATCTTACACATCAGGCAGTTTGGGTTGTATTTCATACTAAATCATCAGCTAAGCCTACAATTACTTGGAGTAAAGCTGTTGATGTGGCTTTATGTTTTGGATGGATCGATAGTAAAAAGATCAAAATTTACGAAGATACATCGAATCAATATTTCAGCAAGCGCAAGGGTTATAATACTTGGTCTAAAATCAATAAACAGAAAATTGAACTACTTACCCAACAAGGTCTTATGTCAGATGCGGGTTTTATGAGTATTGAAATTACTAAACAAAATGGTTCGTGGACTATTTTATATTCTGTTGAAGAATTTATCCTGCCAAATGATCTACTAGCTAAAAAACCAGAAACTAGAAATAAAAAAATTACCGAAATTGCCGAGTTAGCATCACAGAACAAAAAACCAAAACATTTGTATTATAATGTTAAAACTTCATTCTTTGGATTCTCACTGCATTTAGAATTGCAATTAATGAAACACCTACATCTGCAAAAGCGGCTTCCCACATAGTTGCCAATCCGCCGGCACCTAAAATTAGAACGATTCCTTTTACAACAAAGGCCAGTGTGATGTTTTGCCAAACGATCTTTTTTGTCTGCTTGCCAATATTAATCGCCATTGGAATTTTGCTTGGTTTATCATCTTGAATTACCACATCGGCAGTTTCAATAGTAGCATCGCTTCCCAAACCGCCCATTGCAATACCAACATCACTTAATGCTACAACTGGCGCATCATTTACTCCATCGCCCACAAAAGCAACACTTTCGTTACGCGCTTTAATTTCTTTTACTTTATTCACTTTATCTTCGGGCAGTAGATCTCCAAAAGCGCTATCAATACCCAACTCTTTGGCAACATGTTTTACCACATTATTTTTATCGCCACTTAACATAGTTGACTTTACATTCATTTTATGCAAAAGATCAATTGTTTCTAGAGAATCTGTTTTAATACTGTCGGCAATGGTTATGTAACCAACAAATTTATGATCGAATGCAACTGCAATTGTGGTATAAACAATAGTATTTGGATCGATATCATAAGAAATATCAAACTTATTCATCAGTTTAAAATTTCCGACTAATAAGGTTTTTCCGTTAACATCTGCCTTAAGACCGTGTCCTGCAATTTCTTCTACATTATCTAAAACAATATTTGTATCAATTTTTCCAACATATTCGTGGATTGCTGTTGCTACTGGGTGTGTGCTGTTACTTTCTATTACATTTATCATTTGCAGCATTTCATCTTTATTGAAATCATTGTTAAAAACAACTTCCTGAACCTTAAAAACACCTTCGGTCATTGTTCCAGTTTTGTCCATTACCACATTTTGAATATTGGCAAGTGTATCTAGAAAATTGCTTCCTTTAAACAATATTCCGTTACGGCTGCCAGCACCAATTCCGCCAAAATACCCCAACGGAATACTAATCACCAAAGCACACGGGCATGATATCACCAAAAATATTAAGGCACGATACAACCATTGGTCAAATACATAATTATCGACAAAAAAATAAGGCACAAAACAGATTGCAATGGCTAAAAACACAACTATCGGAGTGTAAATTTTAGCAAACTTGCGTATAAAAAGTTCGGTTGGTGCCTTTTGCGAATTTGCGTTTTGAACTAATTCTAAAATTTTGCTTAACTTACTGTCGGTATATGCTGCGGTAACTTTAACTTGTGCAACGGTGTTCAAATTGATCATTCCGGCAAGCACAGTTTCTCCTTTATTTTTGGTATCGGGTTTACTTTCCCCAGTAAGAGCAGATGTGTTGAAAGATGCTGTGTTTGAAATTAATTCGCCATCTAATCCCAATTTTTCGCCGGGTTTCAGTTGAATTATTGATCCGATATTTACCGTTTCTGCTTTTACAGTTTGGGGTTCGCTTCCGTTTAATATTGTAACCTCATCGGGTCTTTGATCCAGCAAAGACTTTATATTTGCCTGTGCCCTACTAACTGCCATTGTTTGAAAAACTTCACCAACCGCATAAAACAACATTACAGCAACTGCTTCGGGATATTCCGCAATTGCAAAAGCACCAACAGTAGCAATTGTCATTAATAAAAATTCTGAAAAAACATCGCCTTGAGAGATACTTTTTAAAGCATCTTTTATAACCGGAAAACCAACAGGAATGTAAGCTGTAATGTACCAGATTATCCTAACCCAATCTGCAAACCAACTTTGAGGAAGCCAATTATCAAAAGAAATTGCCAAAATTAACAATGTGAACGAAATTACTGCTGGCATAAAAAGTTTAAACAAACTGCCTTCTATTGCACTGTGATCATGTCCGTCATGATCGTGATGATGATTGTTTGTATGCTGATGATTGTGCTGTGTATCTTTCATAATATATAACTTTATTACTGAAACAAAATTATGCAACAAGGGTTTGCAATGCTATTGCAAACCCTCATTCAAACAATTCTCGCAGATTCCTTTTGCAAAAAATCGTATTTCGTCAATTCGGTATCCATGTGTTTTGTTTTCGGGAATCACGAAATCTTCTTTACAAGTAGTTTGCTTGCACACTTTACAGTAAAAATGTAAATGTCGGTCTTTATGCGTTTTTTCATTGCAACCATCATGACACAGCATGTATTTTGTGGTATTATTTTCTTGTATGCTGTGAACAATTCCTTTATCTTCAAACGTTTTTAGTGTTCTGTAAATAGTTACGCGATCGGCCTTATCAAAATAATTTTCAATATCGGTAAGTGAAGCGGCGGTTTGTTGCTGTTCCAAAAAATCGTAAACAAGAATACGCATGCTTGTCGGGTTGGTATTTTTCTCTAAAAGCTTTTTTTCTGTTTGATCTTTCATAACGAAACTTTTATGGTGTATATACAAAAATAACGTGTTTTAACTTTTTATCTGTTAGAAAAGCAATATAAATTAAGTTGTTAAACTTGTTAATTGTAAATAAAATCAAGACCTTTGCGCTGTGAAAACAGCAACACTCATATTGTCATTATTCATGCTTTTTAAACCGATCTTTCCGGTTGTTGAATACGTGGTGCTGTACGACTATATCACAAAAGAACTTTGTGTGAACAAAGACAAACCCGAAATGGAATGTAACGGAAAATGTCATTTAATGAAAGAAATGGCAAAAAACGCCGATTCAGACTCAAAAGACAAATACCATTCTTTTTCTGTAGAAACTCAAATTGTTTTTTATCAGGATTTACTTTCTGCATTTTCCGCAAGCTTTGTGAAACCTCATCTTAAAAAAGTACTTTTTTCTAAAATAAACATCTACAGTTTCTCTTTCTGTAACCTTATTTTTCACCCTCCGGTTTTTAATTAGTTTTTAGTATTCTTACCATTTGGCTGTTTCTGTTTTAAACAGATGCTTTCTGCTATGTGTATATTTTATATCACTTCAAAAATGTGATAAGATTATTAATAAGATCAATTTTTATATCAGTTGTAAATTCTGCAAGAACAATCGTGCGCTTATTTTAGAAAATGAGAGTCGATTTACCCTACCCGGACTGCAACAAACTAATTAATTATTCATAAAACCATGAGAGTATTTAATTTACTGTCGGCTTCACTACTATTTGCAGCTGCGACTTCGTGTACATTGGACAAAACAGACTACGAAGCCGAAATAAGCACCGAAGTAACCGAATATTACGAGTTTAAAGAAGCTGTTGCAATCAACAGCGGTAATTACAAAATAAGTATCGAAGCTTTAAACGGAACTTTTTACAAAGGATACAACGAAGTACGTTTAAAAATCACTAATACACAGACTAACGAATCGTTAAATAATGTAGAAGTTTCTTTTCTGCCGATAAAAACAAATTCCGATGGAAATAAAACTTCCTGTCCGCATCAATACAACCTGATTTATCAAAATGATAAAAATTATTATTCGGGATATGCACTATTTACAGCAGAAAGTAATCCGTCAGACGAATGGGAGCTTTATTTAAGTTTTAGCGATTCTGCCGAAAAAATCAGCTTAAATACAACCATTCAGGTTAAGCATCAAAACAATAAAAACCTTAATATGATTTCTTTTGTTGGAAGCGACAATTCAGAATACATTATTGCATTAGTGGCTCCGCAAAAACCAAAAGTCGCCGAAAACGATTTGGTTGCAGGAATTTATCGTTATGTTGAACCAACAAATCCTATCGGAACCTTTCCTGATCCATCGCAATTTACTTTTGAAGAAGTTACGGGATTTACACTTAAGTTAGATCCACGAATGCCCGAACCTTCTATGGGAAATCATTCATCCCCAAACAATAAAGATTTGGTGCAGCTAAACGACAAATTTTACCACGGCATTGTTAATTACACCATGACTGGCAATTGGACTTTGAACTTTATTATGCTGAACGAAAACGGCAAAATTATTAAAGGTACCGAAGTTTCTAAAGATTTTACGCCGGGTGTTGAAGGAACCAAAAGCGAACTTTTTATTGATATTTTATTTTAACGCAATGAGATCTCTAACACTACTGATGCTTTTTTGCGGAATGCTTGCAAATGCACAAATCACAGAAAATGAAATCGACACTTTATCTACTGTTTTAAACGAAATTAAAGTAGAAGTTGCCGTTAAAAAGAAGATAGAAACCGACATGAAAATGGCGGTATCGGTTGATGAATTTTTGGCATCGTCTGATCAGATTAGTTTTATAAAACGTGGTGCGTATGCTTGGGAACCTTTATTGAACAACATGAGCACCGAACGATCTACACTGACCATAGATGGCATGCACGTTTTTGGTGCTTGTACCGATAAAATGGATCCAATTACGTCTTATGTTGAAAGTAATAATCTTTCTTCGATTGAAATAAAATCGGGACAAGAAGGCAATATGCACGGGTCTACCGTTGCAGGAAGTATCGATCTAAAACGAAAAAGCACACCTTTTGGTTTGGGTAAAAAATGGAACGGTACTTATCAATCTGGATTCGAATTTAACAACAAGCAGTTCTTTAATATGGGAAATGCTTCGTATTCGGGAACAAAATTTGTAGCCGACGCAAGTATTTCTTATCGAAAAGCAGAAAATTATTACAAACAAGCCCTCAATGCCATAGCAAAGGTT
>CAMLFV010000031.1 GCA_946479395.1 uncultured Flavobacterium sp.
AATCGGTGTCTGAAATTGGTTTTGCTCTTGCGTTCGCTTCATCAAGCCAATTCATCAAGCATTTTAAAAATATTACCGGTTTAACTCCTTTTAAATTCAAACAAAGCAGCGACATTTTAGTGAAATAATCATTAAAACATCGCCGCTTATACATAGTGTTTTACAAATTTAAAAGCTCTTGTTCTATTGATTGTAACTGACTTTCGATAGCAACTTTATCATCACAAAAATAAACAGTATAGTTTTTAAAAAGATCTTTATAATAAGCGATTCCATCTAATAAATTTTTTCGGATTTTCTGCTGTTTTTTCATTTTAATATCAGATTGTTCCGCTTTTGCAATTTTTTGCTCTTTTTTGTAATGATCCAGATACATTTTTAATTCCTTAATAAAGACATGTGGTCGGTTTTCCGCATCAATTATATTTTCGCGACCATAAATATGATTCACCATTTGCTTTAACGATGCTTCTTTTGTAAAATAAGCAATGTTTGGTCCGGGACAAATTACAACACCTTGCTGTTCACCTTTTACAGGCAGCTCATGATCCATTAAAGCAGCATTCGCCAAACCTACACACAAACAGGCTTTTTCGGTAATTTCTGCAAAATTTTGCTGATAATCTTCAGTACTTAAATTCAAATTTGACAATTCTGCCAATGCTTTCTGTTGATATTTTCGCGATGCAGTGCAAAGACCTTCTTCTGAATAGTTTTTGTTTAATGCCAGATATTTTCGCGGACCCGAACTTCCTTCTTTATTGTTAGCAATTCGTTCTTGTTTAATAAATTCGTTGGTGGTTCCTTTAATATTGTTAAACGGAATGCCCAAAGGCGAAATAGTACTTAAATATAAATCATCTTCTTTAGCCGATGCCAATAGATTTCTTGTAGCTGTGTCTGTTGAGGTAGCTTCGGGAACCAATAAAAATGGCGATCCCCAACCAACGGCTTCTAAATTATAATGCGCTAAAAGAAAATCGTGTTCTAAAGCTGTGCCAACACCACCTTGCGCAGTAATTTTAATGTTTAAAGGTTGTTGCGGAACGTGTTTTCCCTTTTGATCTAAAGCTTTGCAGAACAGTTCGTGCATAGAAATTGAAAGCTCTTCACGTTTCTGTTTGAATTCTTCTAAAATAGTTCCCATTAAAAAACCGTCTGTTGCAAATGCGTGTCCTCCGCAGTTAAGTCCCGATTCTATGCGATATTCCGAAACCCATAATCCTTTTTTCGCCAAGAAACTGCCCTGTATAAAAGCAGAACGATAATCGCTTACTTTTAAAATAATTTTTTTCTGAAGCTGATTTTTTTCATTTGGATAAAAAGCATCAAAACTTTCAAAATAACCAAACAATCTCGGATTCATTCCTGCCGATAAAACTACCGAACCATTTACAGTACTTTCAGCAAAACCACGCAAAGCTGAATGAGCATCGTTATAAATTGCCGGACGAGGTTCTTTGTTTTCGTACGTTTCGCGATCTACTTTGGTCATAATATTAACGTCGATAGCTCCAGGGGTTAAATGCTGATCTAAAAAAGCCTTGATTTTGATAAGTGGTTCACTGCCTTCTAAATGTTTTAGCAGATTTTGTCTTATTTCTGATGTACTCGGTAAAAGATCAATGTAATTCTTTACGGCTTCTTTGTTTTTAATCAACTGATCTTTTAAATGTTCAAATTTCTGTTTAACAATGGTATCCAGCGTATTAAGGTACGAAGTTATTCGTTGTGCTCTAAAATCTTCTGCCTTTTTGCTGATTTCCTTATAAGGAAGGTGGAATTTTTTTGTGTACAAACGGTTCATCTGCTCAATAAGTTCGTCATCCATTACCGAAATTACAGACGAGATTCCGTAATGTGCCACGCGAATTGGCGTATCAATGGTATAAGCAAGTCCCATCACGGGAATGTGAAAAGTATGTATGTTGGGAATTTTCATGAAAATGATTTTTATGTTGCGAAGATTTTGATAAAAAATATTTTTTTTACTGATAAAAATCATTGTAAATACAATATCACAGTTACAATTCGATCTTTCAACAGTTAAAAATGCGTATTTTTGAATAGATCAATCATAAAAACGATCACCGAAAATGTAATTCTATGTATAATTTTAGAAATGATTATTCCGAAGGTGCGCATCCAAACATCCTTCAAAAGCTTATTGAAACCAATTTGCAGCAACAATCTGGCTATGGTGAAGATGAATATTCTTTGCAAGCGAAACAGATTCTTCAGCAGAAAATAGAAAATAACGATGCAGCCATTTATTTTGTTTCGGGCGGTACGCAGACCAATTTGCTGGTTATTTCGGCATTGCTAAAAATTCATGAAGCGGTTATAAGTGCTAATACAGGACATATTTTTTCGCATGAAACCGGAGCGATCGAAGCTGTTGGGCATAGAATTATTACAATAGAATCAAAGAACGGAAAACTGCAACCTGAAGCAATTCAAAACGTTTTAAAAGAATATACTTTAAGACCGCATGTTGTAAAACCAAGAATGGTTTATATTTCGAACGCCACCGAGATAGGATCAATTTATACCAAAGCAGAATTGATTGAATTATCGGCGTTTTGCAAGACGAACGATTTGTTGCTTTTTATGGATGGAGCGCGTTTAGGAAATGCGTTAATGGCAGAAAACAACGATTTAACATTGGCAGATATTTCTCAATTGACCGATGTTTTTTACATAGGCGGAACAAAAAACGGAGCTTTATTGGGTGAAGCGATTGTGTTTAACAATAAATTATTAGCACCTGAATTTGATTATGTATTGAAACAGAAGGGAGCATTATTGGCAAAAGGGCGTTTATTGGGAATTCAGTTTTTAGAATTGTTTAAAAATGATTTGTATTTTCAACTGGCTAATCACGCTAATATGATGGCTAAAAAAATAGCCGATGCCGTAAAGGAATGCGGATATTTGTTTTTGACGGATCCTGCTACCAATCAGATTTTTCCTATTCTGCCTAAAAAAGTAATCGAACAGTTGGAAACTAAATATCTTTTTTATCAATGGAAAGAAATTGATACTGAAAATACCGCAATTCGACTAATAACTTCTTGGGCAACAAATCAAGAAATTGTTAATGAATTTATCATTGATTTAGGAGAAGCTTCAAACAAAAAGTGCATCAGTGATAAATAATATAATGAAAATAATTGGAGTTTTTCTCTGCTTGTTTTGTATGCAATCATTAAAAGCACAAATTATAAGTTTAGGTGCAAAGTATGATAAATCGGCTATGTTTCAAGCATCGTTTAATATTCCTGTGCTGTTTGATAAACACAAACCATACGATTTTGCTTTTGGGTTAGATTATACTTCACCAAACACAAAAGCACCGTCGGGTTTACAGCCGCAGTTCATGGCAATGTATTTTTTGGTTGATGATAAATATAAATCGTACAATATTTCAGCCGGAGTTAAAAGCGGATATTTGTTCGATTTTAATAAAGAATTTGATAACCAGTTTCGTGTTAGTCCGTCTGTTTACATAGAAGTTTTTCCGTTTACTATTAAAGTAGGGCATGAGTATGTAATGCCACTTAATCAAGGACAGTCTTTTATTTCGTTAGGAATTGGCGGTGGATATCTGTTTCGTCATTTTAGTATTATGTAATACTGATTAACTTTAAAGTTTAATTAGTATTGTAAAAAAACATTTACAAAACAATATTGTTTTGTGGTTAAATTGGTATAGGTAAATCTGTTTCGCTATTTAAGTATTATTTAGTTGAATTTTTAATATTTTGACTTGTTAAATTTAGTTTTCTACAGAAAATATGAGAAAGATTTATCTTTTTATTTTTTAGGTAGTATTTGATCTAACATAACTTTAAAGTTAGAATCATCGGGGAAAGGAAAATTATTGTTGATTATTTTTCCTTCAGGATCAATAACAATAAAGCGTGGAATAGAGCTAATTCTGTAAAAATCATTTAAAGCTTTTTGATTTTTTGCATATAACTGTATTACATTTTTATCATTTAATTTAACTTTTTTGCGCCAAGCATTTTCTTTTTGATCGATACTTAACGAAACAAAAACTACATCGCCTCGTTTATTATATTCAATTGCGTGTTTTTCAAAATAATCTGCCTGATAAATACACGGACCGCACCAACTTGCCCAAAAATCTAAAACAACAAATTTACCTTTGTAATCTGCAAGGGTTTTTGGTTGATTGTCAGTCGTTATTGCTTCAAAAGCCAGCGCCTCGCTACCTGTTGTTAAACGCTTTTTATCATTGATGAATTTAGAATAGTAAGTATGCGTCCGCTGATCTTTTATTAGTGGAAGAAACAATGCCTCGTAACGATTTATTTCGTTTAGATCATTCACATTTGGCAGCTTGTCTTCTAAAATAATTTTTGCCAATTGCGTTTCTAAAGTCGGATTTTTCAAACTACCCAGACCGTTTCTGTATTTCGTTAAAATATCTCCGTCAGAAGTATCCTTACTTAACAATTCGTAAATTTTAAAACGATAGTATTCTGTGTTTTCTGCTTTTGCTATAAAATCTTCGTTTGGTTTAAAATCAATGTTTAAAACATCCTGAATACTCTTGTCTTTATATTCGTTTTTTGGATTAGATCTTACTAAGGCGTCCTTATATTGCATCCAAATTAAATTGTATTTGTAGTATAATTCGTTCTTAATAATTTCGGTATAATCATCTCTAATCACATAATTATCGCTTGTATGGAACTTATTTACTGTTTTTAAATCCTTCTTATAACTGTCTTTTAAAAGCATAATAATAAGTTCGGCATTGTCTTCACTTCCTTTATCGGCTAATTGTTTAATATAACCAAGATCGTCGCCAAGTTTTACATTTAACGAGTTTTCTGCTAAACGCGTTCCTAAAATTTTAAAGTCTTGATCTTTAGTTTCGTCTGGAAACTGAATTTCTACTACATCATTTTTAGAAAACAAAACAGACGCCTGTGCTTCTCCTTTATCACTCCACCAAGCCAAACGGTATTTTTTCAACGGTAAATCATCTTTAATAACCTTATGGAAATGGTTGTCTTTTACTTGAATGGTTTGTAAGGTATCGTTCATTGTTCCATCTAAAAGATAAATAGTACTAATCATAGAATTTTCTGGAACGCTACCTTTTATTACTGTTTCGTTGCTTTGAATCATTTGGGTAGGATGGTTCACGTATAAAAACAAGCCAAACAAAAGTAGTGTTGGTACAACGTAATTTATAAGAATGGTGTTTTTGTTGTTAAGCCATTTTTTGTTTTTAGAAACGTACCAAAACGTAATTATGAACAGAATAATTGTAGTTGCTATGATACTTAAATATTCGTTATAGGTTAGCCAATAGCCTAAATCGCTCGATGTTTTTAAACTACGGTCTAAAATAATGGTAGGAAACCATTTTGGCAACAAACCAAAAGTGCTTAAAATGGGCGAAACAAGCAAAGCACCTACACCAATAATTATGGAAACAAATAAATTAGAAAAGCGAACCGATACGGCATAAATTATCGCCAATAAAAAACCTGTTGCAAAAGATAAGCTTATGGTTTTCTTCAGTAAAAATAGCCATTGAATATCTAAAATATGCATTTCGGTTTTTGGAGAAATCAAATACGTAAATGTAGCCGATGCTACAATGCTTAACATAAATACTACAATACTGTAAATACAAATTTGGTATGCTTTAATAAATTTAGCATTTAGTAAAGTAGCACGTTTAACAGGTTGTGTTTCTATTAGCTGCCACGTATTGTTTTTGTGTTCTAACTGTGTAATTCTAGATGCGGTTACAATAATAATTAACGGATAAAACAAACCCATAAAAGGTATAATAAGCAGATTGTAAGTATCAAAAAAGATATAAATAGGATCGGTAGCTTCTGCTTTTTCAGTAAAATATTTGTAAATACTTACGCCTGTACTTATTAAAAACGGAATTACAGCTAATATGAATGCAGTAGTACGAATGCCCGAGTGTTTAAGTTTTATATTTTCGGCGGCAAAAGCTTTAAAAAATTTCATCATAGTGTTTTTATTTGTTTAGTTAAATCAATAAACCATTCTTCTAATCCACCTTGTGGTTGAATTTTATAAACCGATACATTGTGTTGTGCTAAAAAGTTTACGAACATCGGAATTTCTTCTTTGCTTGAAAATTTAAGCTGAATTTCGTTTGAATTTACTTGAACACAATCTGGATATTGTTGTTGGATCAAACTTAAATGTTGATCTAAATTACCAACTTCAACCAAAACAGACGCATGACTATTCTTCGCTTTTAAATCGCTCATTGTGCCTTGAAACTGCAGAATACCGTTGTACAAAATACCAACGTGTGTACACAGTTTTTCAACTTCGGCTAAAATATGGCTCGATATAAAAATAGTAATGCCTTTTTCACGATTCAGTTTTTGAAGCAACAAACGCATTTCTATGATTCCCTGCGGATCCAATCCATTTACAGGTTCATCTAAAATCAATAATTTAGGATCGTTAATCAATGCCATTGCAATGCTTAAACGCTGTTTCATTCCCAACGAATATTTTTTAGATTTAATGTTTTTAGCATGATCTAGTCCTACCAAATCTAAAACTTCGTTAAATTTTGAATCGTCGGTATCCTGTAACTTTGCAACAAACTTTAAATGTTCCAAACCCGTTAAATGTCCGTACAAAGTCGGAGTTTCAATAATACAGCCAATTTGAGAAAATGCGAAGGGAAATTGTTCTTCTAAGGGTTTTCCGAATAATGAAATTTGTCCCGGATTTTGTTCGCCCAATAACCCCGTTATCAGTCGAATAGTAGTTGATTTTCCTGCACCGTTTGGTCCTAAAAAACCATAGATACTTTTTTCGGGAACTTGTATCGATACTTTATCTAATAGCTTGTGATACTTGTTGAACTGAAAGCTTAGCTCATGTGTTTCTATGATCATTTTTAAGAATTTGGTTAAATACGAAAATAATATTTTTTAACAGAATAAAAAAAACCGACTGAATTTTCATTCAATCGGTTGGTGTTTTTAGAAGAATCCTCCTGATTTTTGAACCTCGTTGTTATCGCGGTATTTACGTTGTAAGGCACGGTTTTTACCCGATCCAAACATGTATTGAAATCCTACGAATAACGATTGGCTTTCCCATGTAAAGTTTCCTGTTTGGCGGTAAGGGGCATCGCCTTCAAATCGAGCTCTCATATTGTTAAAGATATCGTTGAAACGTAAACTTACATTAGCTGTGTTTTCCCAGAAACTGTAACGAACACCGGCATCAATTTTATACATGGCTTTCATAGTACCGTTTACGCCCAAAGCATCGCCACGATAAAAACCAAATAACGATGCACGAAATTGGTTGGTAATTTTAAAGTTGTTGTTTAAACGGCTGTTAAACACGCTGTTGTTAACTTCGCGTTGTTGTAATTCGGCTTCGTTTGTATCAGGATTTAAAACCGTAACAATACCGCGTTGGTTTCTGTAATAATATTCCACACTTGGCTGTACATCCCACCATTTGGTAAGTTTGTAGTTTGCCGAAAGTTCGGCACCATAAGCAGTAGCTTCGTCAAAGTTGCCGTAGCTCATAACCATTTTTCTTTCTGCAATAGCTTCAGGTGAACTGGTATCTAAATAAAACGTACGTTCAATTGGGTCGTTAATCATGCGGTAATATGCTCCCAAAGTTGCGCTTCCTTTTACACCCAATACTTTTGTATAGTTAAATTCAACCGAATTGGTAAACTGCGGACGTAATTCCGGATTACCAATCTGTACCACACGCGGCGTGCTGTAATCGCGAATTGGTCTGGTTTGCCAAACATTCGGACGATCTACACGACGGCTTGCACTAATTTGGAAGAAATCGGTCTGGGTAGGCGTATAGCTTAAAAATGCCGATGGATACACCGTTAAATAATCATCTTTAAAATTCGCCGCTTCCGAAGCAATAAGATAATCGGCTTCTACATTGTATTTTTCCAATCGGGCACCAATTTGATAGCCCCATTTATCGAACTTCGAACCAAATGTTGCATAAGCCGATGCAATATCCATTTTGTATTCAAAATCGGTTTGGTTACCAATAATGTTGGTCGTTTTATAGGTATTGTCAATCGTTGTGGTACGATATTCTGCACCAACTTCTAACTTGGTTTTTTCGTTGAACGGATGCACGTAATCTAAATTTGCCTGTACCGCATCAACCGTATTATTGCTGTTATCGTTGTAATTTGTTGGCGAATTTCCTGCAATGCCGAAGTTTCCGTTTTGGTCGTCGTTGGTTTTGCTGTAATTCACTTCAAAATCTAAGGTTTGTCCTACTTTTGTAAATAATTTTTTATAGGCAGCATTGTAAATTTGCGATTTATTTGCGCCTTCGTATTGATCGGTTTGTAACAACAACGGATTGCTTGGGTACGAAATGGTATTGTCAACCGTTCCAATTCCATCAGCATAGGTTTGGTTGGTGTATAACGAAAACGTGTTTTTATCGTTTGCATAAATATCAAAACCAACTTTAAACGTGTGTACTTTGTTATCGTTTACAATATCGAAAATTTGCTGGCTGTTATCGTCTAACTGCGTCATTACACCGCCGTTCAACGTTTTTTGATCAGAATAATTGTAGTTTCCAAAAAAGTTTACTTTTCCTTTACGGTAATTTAAATCTAAACCTTGGTTGAATTTAGGAACTTTTGCAAACGTAATATTTCCGTTGTAGCTTCCGTTAAAACCATCCTGCATATTCTTCTTCAAAACAAAATTGATCATTCCCGACATTCCTTCCGGATTGTATTTTGCGGACGGATTGGTAATCAACTCAATTTTATCTATTGAATTAGAAGGAATCTGCTTTAACAACGTTTTTGGATCTAAATGTGTAGGTTTTCCATCAATCAAAACACGAACATTTTCGTTACCGCGCATAGAAATATTTCCATCTTGGTCAACATTAACAGACGGAATATTGTTCATAATATCTGATGCTGTTGCACCTGCTGTAGATAAATCTTTCCCCACACGAATTACTTTACGGTCAACCAGCTGTTCCATAGTACTGCGTTCTGCATTAATCACAACGGCATCTAAAACTTCTTCGTCAACTTCTAAAGAAATCATTCCAAGATCAATCGTTTTTTCGGTCGATAAATCAATCGTGTTCTTGTACGTTTTAAAGCCGATATATTCTACCGAAACTTCCACTTGAGAATTTGGAAGATTGGTAATTGTGAACGATCCGTCTTCATCAGTCAAATCGCCCGAAATAATTTGACCGTTTGCCGAAATAGCTACCGATGCAAAACCAACCGCATTTTTGGTCGATTTTTCGGAAACTTTTCCTTTTACGGTTCCGTTACCTGCCGCCGGTTGCTGCGCCCATGAGCTAACCGATACAGCCAAAAGCAACGATAAGGTTAAGTACTTCTTTTTCATTTTTGTCTTTATTTTGTAAGATTTTTTAGCGGAAACCAAAATAGGCTGCTGCTTAATTTATTGTTTGATGAATTAGTGTGCGGTTGATTTAAAATGTTACACCCAAATAAAAAAAATTCTGCATTGTGTTTTAGTAAATTAAAAGCCACCGAAAAGTTTTATCTTTGCACCTTAATTAAAAAATTTAAAACAATGTCTTTACAAGAAATTTTAACGCCGTACATTAAGCAAGCAGTTCAACAATTGTTCGATTTAACAATCGACCGAGTGGAATTTCAGGCTACGCGCAGGGATTTTGAAGGAGACGTTACAATGGTGGTTTTTCCGTTGGTAAAACAGTTAAAGGGAAACCCTGCCGAAATTGGAAACAAAATAGGCGAATACCTTGTTGAAAATATTGATTTGGTAACAAAATTCAATGTAGTTCAAGGTTTTTTAAATATTGTTATTAGCGATAGTTATTACAGCCAGTTTTTCAATTCTATTTTAGATAATGAATTATACGGATACCAACAAACCAACACCGATGCAAAAGCGGTAATGGTAGAATATGCGTCGCCAAACACCAACAAACCGTTGCATTTAGGGCATGTTCGTAATGTTTTGTTAGGTTATTCTGTAGCCGAAATTTTAAAAGCAGCCGGTAAAAAAGTCTATAAAACACAGGTGATTAACGATCGCGGAATTCATATCTGCAAATCAATGTTGGCTTGGGAAAAATTCGGAAACAACGAAACACCAGAATCTACCGGGTTAAAAGGCGATAAGCTGGTTGGTAATTATTATGTAGAATTTGATAAAGCGTATAAAGCAGAAATCAATCAATTAATAGAAAAAGGATTAACCGAAGAAGAAGCTAAAAAACAAGCTCCGTTAATGTTAGAAGCTCAAGAAATGCTTCGTAAATGGGAAGCTGGCGATGAGCAGGTTGTAGCACTTTGGGAAAAAATGAACAGTTGGGTTTATGCAGGTTTCGAGGCAACTTATAAAAACATTGGCGTAGATTTCGACTGTAATTATTACGAAAGCAATACCTATTTGTTGGGGAAAGATGTGGTGGAAGAAGGTTTAGCAAAAGGAATTTTCTATAAAAAAGAAGATAATTCGGTTTGGATTGATTTAACACCAGATGGTTTAGACGAAAAATTAGTGTTGCGTTCAGACGGAACTTCGGTTTATATGACACAGGATATAGGAACGGCAATTCAGCGTGTAAAAGATTTTCCTGATGTTGGCGGAATGGTTTACACCGTTGGGAACGAACAAGATTACCATTTTAAAGTTTTGTTTTTGATTCTTAAAAAACTAGGTTACGATTGGGCAGAACATCTGTATCATTTATCGTACGGAATGGTTGATTTACCTTCGGGAAAAATGAAATCGCGTGAAGGAACCGTTGTTGATGCCGATGATTTAATGAATGATATGACGGTTACTGCCAAAGAAATTTCGGAAGAATTAGGTAAGTTAGAAGGTTTATCGAACGAAGAAAAAGACAGTCTACATAAAATGATTGGTTTAGGCGCTTTGAAATATTATATTTTAAAGGTTGATCCTAAAAAACGTATTTTGTTCGATCCTAAAGAATCAGTAGATTTTGCAGGAAACACAGGTCCGTTTATTCAATACACCTATGCTCGTATCCAATCTATTTTACGTAAAGCCGATTTTGATTATACCAATGTTGTCACTTCGAGCGAAGTCGAGAAGTCAGAACAGGCTCAAGTCGAGAAATCTCTTCACGAAAAAGAAAAAGAACTGATTAAAAATTTAGCGCAGTTTCCAGAAGTTATTCAGCAAGCCGCAAAAACATACAGTCCGGCATTAATTGCCAATTACACGTACGATTTGGTTAAAGAATACAACTCGTTTTATCAGTCGGTTTCCATTTTAGGAGAAGAAGATTACAACAAAAAAGTCTTCCGTGTACAATTATCAAACAAAGTAGGGCAAACCATTAAAAATGCCTTTGCTTTAATGGGAATTAACGTTCCAAACAGAATGTAAAATATAAAATGCCGTTCGTTAGAGCGGCATTTTTTTGTTGTGCTCAATTTGCTCAACAATCTATATTAAGACCTGTCAATAAACCAAAAACAAAATCTTGACACATCTTTTACTTTATTGTATATTTGCCCTTTAGTTTCAATAAGAAAAAGTATGTTCGATAATTTAAGCGATAAACTAGACAAAGCCTTTCATATATTAAAAGGTCACGGAAAAATTACAGAAGTTAACGTTGCCGAGACTTTAAAAGAAGTGCGTCGTGCGTTGTTAGATGCCGATGTGAACTTTAAAATTGCCAAAGATTTTACAAATAAAGTAAAAGAAAAAGCAATTGGTCAAGACGTTTTAACAACCCTGCAACCAGGTCAGTTAATGATTAAAATCGTAAAAGACGAATTAATCGAATTAATGGGTGGCGATGCTGTTGGTGTAAATCTTTCGGGAAATCCAACCGTAATTTTAATGTCGGGTTTACAAGGATCTGGTAAAACAACTTTTTCTGGTAAATTAGCTAATTACTTAAAAACTAAAAAAACGAAGAAACCGTTATTGGTTGCCTGCGATATTTACCGTCCGGCGGCAATTAATCAGTTGCATGTTGTGGGAGATCAGATTGGTGTTGAGGTTTATTCTGAACCAGAAAACAAAAATGCGGTTTCTATTGCAACAAACGCGATTGAGTATGCCAAGAAAAACGGTTTTAATGTTGTAATTGTCGATACTGCCGGTCGTTTGGCAATTGATGAAGAAATGATGAACGAAATTGCAAATGTTCACGCTGCCATTAAACCACACGAAACCTTGTTTGTTGTAGATTCTATGACGGGGCAAGATGCTGTGAATACGGCGAAAGCGTTCAATGATCGTTTGAATTTTGACGGAGTGATTTTAACAAAATTAGATGGTGATACACGTGGTGGAGCTGCAATTTCTATTAAATCGATCGTAAACAAACCAATCAAATTTATTGGTACGGGTGAAAAAATGGATGCGATTGATGTGTTCTATCCAGATCGTATGGCAGATCGTATTTTGGGAATGGGTGACGTGATCTCGTTAGTAGAACGCGCGCAAGCTCAGTACGATGAAGAAGAGGCAAGAAAACTTCAAAAGAAAATTGCTAAAAATGAATTTGGTTTCGATGATTTCTTAAGTCAAATTCAACAGGTAAAAAAAATGGGATCTATGAAAGATCTTGTTGGAATGATTCCTGGAGTTGGTAAAGCAATGAAAGATATCGAGATTGAAGACGATGCCTTTAAACATATCGAAGCAATTATTCATTCAATGACTCCGGCTGAACGTAAAAAACCAACTTTGTTAGATGCAAAACGTAAATTGCGCATCGCAAAAGGATCTGGAACCGATATTCAACAGGTAAATCAATTGTTGAAACAGTTCGATCAAATGAGCAAAATGATGAAGATGATGCAGGGTGCTCAAGGTAAAAACCTAATGCGCATGATGGGGCAGATGAAAGGCATGGGAATGAAGTAATTAGTCTTAATGTCGAGAGTCATAAAGTCGAAAAGTCATAAAGTCGAAAGTCAAAATAAATCCTATTAAAATCAAACCTGCAAGGTTTTAAAATCTTGTAGGTTTTTAAATTCCTAAACAACACAACAATGCAATTATTAGACGGTAAAAAAGTATCGGAAGAAATTAAAAACGAAATTGCTGCCGAAGTAGCTCAAATTAAAGCACGCGGTGAAAAAGTGCCGCATTTGGCTGCTGTTTTGGTTGGAAGCAACGGCGCAAGTTTAACTTATGTGGGTAGTAAAGTAAAAACCTGCGAAAAAATTGGTTTCGATTCTACCTTGGTTTCGTTGCCCGAAGAAACTACAGAAGAAGAACTTTTGGCTAAAATCTATGAACTGAATAATAATGATGATATCGACGGATTCATCGTTCAGTTACCTTTGCCGAAGCATATCGATGAGCAAAAAGTTTTAAACGCTGTTGATCCTGATAAAGATGTTGATGGTTTCCATCCGGAAAACTTCGGTCGTATGGCATTGGAATTAGAATCGTTCATTCCTGCAACACCTTTCGGAATTTTACAGTTGTTAGAACGTAACAAAATTGAAACCAAAGGTAAAAATGTGGTTGTTATTGGTCGATCTAATATTGTTGGTAAACCAATGAGTTTGTTAATGAGCCGTAAAGCGTATCCAGGTAATTCAACTGTAACGTTAACACACTCTGCAACACAAAATATTGAAGAAATTACTCGTGAAGCTGATATTGTAATTACTGCTTTAGGTGTGCCAGAATTTTTAAAGGCAGAAATGATTAAAGAAGGTGCTGTAATTGTTGATGTTGGAATTACACGTGTTACCGATGAAACTAATGCAAAGGGATACGTAATTAAAGGCGATGTTGCTTTTAATGAAGTTGCCGAAAAAGCATCGTGGATTACACCGGTTCCAGGTGGTGTTGGTCCAATGACTATTGCTATGTTAATGAAAAACACGTTGATTGCAAGAGAACGCAGAGCAACTAAAAATAAATAAGTAACTAAAAACCATCTTTTAAAGGTGGTTTTTTTGTTTAAAAGATTAATTTAGATACAAAAAGTAGCACTATGAAAAATATTTGTATCCTGATTGTATTGTTTTTATCGCAGTTAAACTATGGACAATTCGCTAGGGTTAGTGATGTCGATGGATTTGTTAATGTGAGAAAGGAAGCAAATATAAAAAGCGAAATTACAGGTAAAATCTCAAGTGAAGAAATAGTTTATTTGTCAAAGACAGAAGCTGTATTAAATAATTGGGAATATGTATTTTATGAAAGTAAGTCAAAAAAAGAAATATTGGGATATATCCATTCTTCAAGATTAAAAATACTTTCAGATTTTAGTGAGATTGATTTTTTGAAAGCAGAAAATAATACAGCTTTTTTTAAAAATGATGATGAAAAAATTGAAGTAGAAATTGCCATTCAATCATTCAATTCAGCCAAAAATATAAATAAATTTAGTTTAAAAGATGGTTTTTACTATGCTTACAAAAAGAAACCTATGTGGGGAACAGATGGTGGTTTGCCAAATACCTCATACAAATTTGTAAAGGTTATAATAAGAGATAAGGAAGTTGAAGTTCCCCAAAACGAATTAGAAAATTTGTTTCAACCAACAATTATTGAAAAAGTTTCTGATTTTAAATATATTGAAATCAATTACGATAAGGAAAATGATGTTTTGTATATAAGTTCATTAAACTCTGACGGCGCAGGAAGCTACGTTGTGTTGTTCGTTTTTGAAAAAGGAAATTTTAAAGAAGTAAAGACGGTTATTCCTTACTAAAAAAAATAATAATTATATTACATCTCAAAACAACAACTCCCGATCAGCTGATCGGGAGTTGTTTAGTTTTTGTTGGTAGCAATTACAAACTTAAGATTGTTCTTAACACCAATTTGTAAAACGTTTACTAAATCTTGTACCTGTAAGTTGTAAGGTATTCTAACAACAACAGTTTGAGTTTTATCTCCGCCAAGTTTCGCCAATAAATGCGCTTCTAAATCTTGCGGATTAACAGGTTCTTTATCAATGAAAAACTCTTTGTTTTCGTTAACAGATAAAGTTATTAGCTGTTTGTTTGTTTTTTCTGTTGATTCTGCTTTAGGCAATGTCATTTTAATAACATTTGGGTTGGCTAAAGTAGATATGATAATAAAAAAAAGTAACAGAAAAAACATGATGTCGCTTAACGATGAGGTTGCAACTTCAGCATGAAATCTTTTACTTCTCTTTATGGCCATTTGGTCTCTGTATTATGTTAATAAATTTTAAAATGATTTTTTGCGACTGCAAAGCAAAACCATCAATTTTTCCGTTTAAAAGGTGATACGCCGCATAAGCAATAATACCAACAATTAATCCGGCACCACTACTGATCATTTTTTCGTACAAACCACCCGAAATGTTGGCAATACTAATATTTTCGGTGATAGATATGTTATAGAAAATTTTAATAACCCCAGAGATAGTTCCAACGAAACCTAAAGTAGGTGCAATACCGGCAATAGTTCCCAAGTGGTTCAGTTTTTTCTCCATATTGGCAATTTCAATATTGGTTACTTTCTCCATGTTCGATTCAATTTCCGAAATTGGTCTTCCAATAGTCAATAAACCTTCGTGTAAAACTTTAGATTCTGCTGTGTTTTCGCGTTGAACCGATGCTACTGCCAAATCCAGATTGCCCGAGTTAAGTTGCGTTTTCAACGAATCCATTAATCCTTCGCTTGTTTTTTTGGCAGCTTTTTGAATGTAGAAGTATCTCTCAAAAGTTAGATAAATGGTGTAAATAAAAAGTATTACAATAGGTATTAAAAACACACCGCCTTTCATTACAAACTCAAACAGAGAAAGTTCCTTGGTTGTGGTAACGTTTTCTATAACAGCCTGTGTGGTTTGTGTTAAACTGTCTGGTGCAGCTTGTAAAAAAAATGTCATCATAAAGTTTTATTTAACGCGTAAAAAAATGATTTTTGTAGATTAATATTTCAAAACAATTATTTGTGCTAAATAATGAAAAAAATATTACATATTAAATTATTATAACCAAAATTTGGTATAGATGAATAAGTATCAAGATACAATTGACTGGATGTTTGCGCAACTGCCAATGTTTCAGCGAATAGGCTCAAGCGCTTTTAAAAAAGATTTAACCAATACGCTAAAAAGTGCAGAACATTTAAACCATCCTGAACGTAATTTTAAAACCGTTCATGTGGGCGGAACTAACGGTAAAGGTTCCACATCGTCTTTAATTGCATCTGTTTTGCAAGAAGCTGGTTTTAAGGTTGGTTTATATACATCACCGCATTTGGTTGATTTTCGTGAGCGTATCCGTATAAATGGCGAACAAATTTCTAAAGAATTTGTGGTTGATTTTATCGAACAAAACAAAAACTTCTTAGAACAAAACAAGTTAAGTTTCTTTGAAATGACCGTTGGTATGGCTTTTCAGTATTTTTCTGAACAAAAAGTCGATGTCGCAATTATCGAAGTCGGTTTGGGCGGTCGCTTAGATTCCACCAACATCATCACTCCTTTATTAAGTGTAATTACCAATATTGGTTGGGATCATATGAATTTATTGGGAAATACGCTGGAAGAAATAGCTTTTGAAAAAGCAGGAATCATTAAAGATAATATTCCCGTTGTTATTGGCGAATTTACTACCGAAACTCAAAAAGTGTTTCAAAAAGAAGCCGAATTGAAAAATGCACCTATTTATTTTGCTTCGACAATTGATGATATTCCTGAATTAGACTCCGATTTAAAAGGAAATTACCAAGTTCACAATAAAAAAACGGCATATCAATCAATACAATTATTAAAGAATCATTTTGATATTTCTAATGATGATATGATAAAAGGATTTCTAAATGTTGAAAAAAATACCGGTTTAAAAGGAAGGTGGACTCTTTTGTCTGAAAAACCTTTGATTGTTGCCGATACCGCACACAACAAAAACGGACTCGAAATAGTAATGCAACAGGTTCATCAACAAAAATTCGATAAATTATTTATGGTATTCGGCGTTGTAAACGATAAAGATATCGATTCCATCTTGCCGTATTTACCCAAAAATGCTGAATATTTTGTTGCCAAACCAAATGTTCCCCGCGGATTAGATTCCATTGTTTTAAAAGATAAACTAAAAGAAAAAGGATTTAAAGCAATTCACTTTAATTCCATCCCCGAAGCTTTAAATCACGCAAAAAGCAAAGCATCTGCTAACGATATGATTTACATTGGCGGAAGCACTTTTGTAGTGGCAGAAGTGGTTTAGAATGTTTTGGGCGTTCCCCGCCTTTTAATGGGCGGGTCGGGCTTTTCGCTCATAGCTTTTGTGGCATTTAAGCCACAAAAGGCTATCCGCTATAATCCCTAACGCAAATTCAGCTTCATTAAATCATCACAATTAGGTAGAAAATATTCTAATAAAAGTTTAATAATTGCTGTTTTATTGGTTTTAAAATTTCACCGTAATCTTTTTCAACTGTTAAAATATTTATCTAACTACTTAATGATAAGTTAACTAAAAAATAACCATAAAAAAAGATTAAAAA
>CAMLFV010000032.1 GCA_946479395.1 uncultured Flavobacterium sp.
TTTAGATCCGTCTAAAGCGGTTTGGGCAACCAATCGCGACATTCATACGTTGGAAGATGCCATGAAAGATGCCGATGTGTTCATTGGATTATCTGCAGCAAATGTGCTTTCTCCGGAAATGTTAAACACCATGGCTCCGGATCCTATTGTGTTGGCAATGGCAAATCCAAACCCAGAAATTGCGTACGATTTGGCAATGGCAACTCGTAAAGACATCATTATGGGAACAGGTCGTTCTGATTTTCCAAATCAGGTAAACAACGTTTTAGGTTTCCCATTTATCTTCCGTGGTGCGTTAGATGTTCGCGCTACAAAAATTAACGAAGAAATGAAACTGGCTGCCGTTTACGCCTTGGCTAAACTGGCAAAAGAAACAGTTCCAGAACAGGTAAATATTGCTTACGGAGCTAAGAAATTGAGTTTTGGTAAAGATTATATCATTCCTAAACCGTTTGATCCACGTTTAATGACCGAAATTCCACCAGCAGTTGCAAGAGCAGCTATGGAATCGGGCGTGGCTACAGAACCAATTACCAATTGGGAAGCATATCGCAACGAACTTTCTGATCGTATGGGATCTGATAATAAATTGGTACGTTTGTTAATTAATCGTGCGAAGTTAGATCCTAAAAAAGTGGTTTATACCGAAGCCGATCAGTTAAACGTATTAAAAGCAGCTCAAATTGCTTACGAAGAAGGTATTGCAATCCCGATTTTATTAGGAAACAAAGAGATTATTTTAGAGTTAAAAGAAGAAGTTGGTTTTGATGCCGATGTAATGATTATTGACCCTAAAACCAATGAAGAAGCCGAGCGCAGAGAACGTTATGCAGAATTTTTCTGGAACTCAAGAAAACGTAGAGGTGTAACTTTAATCGATGCTCAAAAATTAATGCGCGATCGCAGTTATTTTGCATCAATGATGGTGTTGAAAGGCGAAGCCGATGCCATGCTTTCGGGTTACTCACGCAGTTATCCAACATCGTTAAAACCGGTTTTAGATTTAATTCCGCGTGCAAACGGTGTATCAAAAGTAGCGGCAACCAATTTAATGCTTACCAACCACGGACCAATGTTTTTGTCTGATACGTCTGTTAACCCAAATCCAACGGCAGAAGAAACAGCAAAGATCGCCTTAATGACCAGCCGTGTGGTTAAAATGTTTGGAATGGATCCGGTTGTAGCAATGATCTCTTACGGAAACTTTGGATCGTCAAAAGAAGAAACTCCTAAAAAAATGCGTGCTGCAGTTGAATTGTTGCATGAACAACATCCTGAAATGATTGTTGACGGTGAAATTCAAATGGATTTTGCATTGAATCAAGAAATGTTAAAAGAGAAGTTTCCGTTTTCAAAATTAGTCGGTAAAAAAGTAAACACGTTGGTTTTTGCCAATTTAGATGCTGCAAATACAACTTATAAAATGCTGAAAGAATTAAACGGAGCAACATCAATAGGTCCAATTTTATTAGGGCTAGAAGCTCCTGTACACGTATTTCAATTAGGTGCAAGTGTAGATGAAATGGTGAATATGACAGCGGTTGCGGTTATTGATGCACAAGAAAAAATCGCACGAAAAAAGAATATATAGTTTTATAAAAGATACCAAAGCCAATAAGCGTTAATTTATTAATAAAATTTTCTATTTTTGAAGAAATTTAAAGTAAAAGAATGATTGCGTTTTTAAAAGGTCGTTTGGTAGAAAAAACTCCTACAGATATTATAATAGATTGCAACGGAATTGGCTATCAAGTTCATATTTCGTTGCATTCTTATTCTTTAATTAAAGATTCGGAAGCAATTCAAATCCATACTTACCTGCAAATTAAAGAAGACGCACATATTTTATACGGATTTATCGAAAAAACAGAACGCGAGCTTTTTAAGCTGTTGATTTCTGTTTCTGGAATTGGCGGAAATACGGCTCGAAACATGTTATCGTACGTTTCTCCAAATGATCTGATACAGGCAATTGGATCAAACGATGTAAAAACAATACAGTCCATTAAAGGTATCGGACTAAAAACGGCACAACGCGTAATATTGGATTTACAGGAAAAAGTGCTGAAATTGTATGGTTTAGAAGATTTATCTGCTCCTGTAAACAATACAAATGCAGAAGAAGCGTTATCTGCTTTAGAAGTTCTTGGTTTTGTACGAAAAGCTACCGAAAAAGTAGTGAAGAAAATCGTTGAGCAAAATCCGGAAATTACTGTAGAGCAGATTATTAAGTTGGCATTAAAAGGGTTGTAGCATTTTGAAAGCATCTTCACGTATATACATTTATTTAAAATACTTTTTAGTCGTTATCTTTTTGGGTAACGCTGCACCTGCATTGGCTCAGGTTGAAGAAACCGATGAAGAAACCGTAATTATTCGCGGTGCTATTTCTTTGAAAGATGTAGATAGTATCATGAAAATGTACACCTACGATCCGGTTTCAGACAAATACTTGTACACCGTGACCAACAACGAGTACAATTTGGAATATCCTATGGTTTTAACCCGTAAACAATACGAGGATATTTTGCTGAAAGCTGCCATGCGCGAATACTATTCTAAAAGATTGGCAGCCGCCGAAGACCGATTAACCGAAGACGAAAAGAAAGATTTATTACCGGGATATTATGTAAATTCTAAACTTTTTGAAACCATTTTTGGTGGTAATACAATTGATGTTAAGCCAAGCGGTAACGTAGAATTAGATTTGGGTATTCGCTTTACAAAACAAGATAACCCAATTATATCGCCAAGAAACCGCCGTACGTTTGCGTTAGATTTTAACCAGCGCATCAACTTAAGTTTACAGGGAAAAGTAGGAACACGTTTAAATACCGATATTAACTTTAACAACCAGTCAACATTAGATTTTCAAAGACAAATGCTTAAGTTAAACTACGAACCAGACGAAGATGCTATTCTTCAAGGGATCGAAGTTGGTAACGTAAGCATGCCGGTAAATAACTCATTGGTGCGTGGAGCACAAAATCTTTTTGGTGTAAAAACCAAGTTGCAGTTTGGACGTACAACAATTACCGGTGTGGTTTCTAAACAAACATCAGAACGCAGAACTATTGTTGCCGAAGGCGGCGGAACGGTGCAAAACTTCGAAATGTTTGCTTTGGATTATGAGCAAAACCGAAATTTCTTTCTTTCTCAATACTTCAGATATCAATATGATAACGCTTTAAGAAATTACCCGTATATCGACAGCCGTGTTCGTATTACCCGTGTAGAAGTTTGGGTAACCAACCGTCAAAACCGTGTGGGGCAAACAAACAATAACATGCGTAACATTATCGCGCTTCAAGATTTAGGTGAGGCACGATTAAGCAACGCAAGTACCGATCGTATCATTGGGTTGGATCTAACGGCGAATCCTACATTCTTTGGTACTTCGCAAGTAAATGCTCCGGTTGATAATAAAAACAACCAATTCAATCCGGGAGCTATCGGAACCAATTTTTTAAACGAAGGCATTCGTCAGATCAACACCGCACAGGCAGGATTTAATATTCCGGTTACCGAAGGTCGCGATTATGTGAAATTAGAAAATGCCCGAAAATTATTAGAAAACGAGTTTAAGTTTCATCCACAATTAGGATATATTACGTTACAGCAATCATTGAATAACGATGAAGTTTTGGCTGTAGCGTTTGAATATACCATTGGTGGAAAAGTTTATAAAGTTGGGGAATTTGGAACCGATGGAGTAGATGCTACTGTAATTGGTCAGGATGGAAACAACCAGGATATACCAACAACACAGGGTTTGGTTTTAAAGATGCTGAAAAGTACCTTGGCATCGGTTGATGAACCTGTTTGGGATTTGATGATGAAAAACATGTATCAAATTCCAAATACAAGTTTTATTGAAAAAGAAGGTTTCCGCTTTAACATCATGTACACCGATCCTTCGCCGTTAAATTACATTTCTCCGGTTGCAGGAACAACTTTACCAGAAGATGTTGCAAATACACCTTTATTGAATGTGTTTAATTTAGACCGATTGAATTCTACCGACGACCCGCAAGCGGGCGGTGATGGTTGGTTCGATTATATTGCAAATAGCCCAACGAGTAATAATCCTTCTAATAACAACAATAATCAAGGTGGCGGAGGGGGCTATGGTAATAATAATAGTAATTCTGCTCTTCAAAATATGAATAAGTTCGAAGGTATTACTGTTGATCAAGAACGCGGACGAATTATCTTTACAACGGTTGAGCCTTTCGGGGAACACTTGTTTAAAAAACTTTCTAACGGAACAGGCGAAAACTATGATGTTGACGCAAGTTACAACCCTAACCAGAAAAAATACGTTTATAAAAACCTGTATCGCAATACTTACATAAAAGCGATGCAAGACAGCGAAAAAAATAAGTTCCAGTTAAAAGGAAAAGCCAGTAGTTCAAGTGGCGATGGTATTCCTATTAATGGATTTAACATAGCACAGGGATCGGTTGTTGTTACAGCAGGTGGTAGAACATTAATGGAAGGTGCCGATTATACTGTTGATTACCAGCGTGCAGTGGTTCATATTTTAGATCCTTCTTTAAAGAATAGTAATACACCTGTTGAAATTTCTGTAGAAGAAAATTCAATGTTTTCTCAAACCCGCAGAAACTTTTTCGGGGTACATGTTGATCATCAGGTAAACGACAAATTAATTTTAGGTGCAACCTATTTACGTTTAACAGAACAACCTTTAACCGTAAAATCAAACTATGGCGAAGAATCGGTAAATAACACTATTTACGGTTTCAATATGAATTATTCTACCGATGTGCCTTTCTTAACACGTTGGGTAAACAAGTTGCCAAATATTGATACCGATGTAATGTCAACCTTAACTTTTAAAGGAGAATTTGCTTATTTAAAACCGGGTGCATCGAAAATGGATCAGCTTAACGGTGAGGCAACTTCTTTTATTGAAAATTTCGAAGGAACGCAAAGTAACATCGATGTACTGAATCCTACCATGTGGTTTCTATCATCTGTGCCTGTAGGTTTCGGCGAGAATTTTACCGATTTACAATCTGGCTATCGTCGTGCTAAAATGTCGTGGTACAACATCGATCAAATTTTTTACAGTCCATACCGTCGTCCCGACAGTGTTACCGATGCCATGATTTCATCGAACAAAACCCGCCGTATCAATAAAGAAGAATTATTTCCTACCATGGATGTGGCACAAGGCGAACTATTAACGGTAAATCCACTAAACTTAACGTACTATCCAAAAGAACGCGGGCCGTACAACTTTAATCCGCAATTTTTAGCAAACAACGAATTGCCAAATCCGCAGCAAAACTGGGCAGGTATTATGCGTTCTATCGCATCAACCAATTTTGAACAGGCAAACGTGGAATACATTGAATTTTGGATGATGGATCCTTATACAGGTAATGCCGGCGATGTTACAAGTACAGCAAATACAGGTAAGGTTTATTTTAACTTAGGATACATTTCAGAAGATATTTTGCAAGATGGTATGAAGCAATACGAAAACGGATTGCCTACACCCGGAACAAATGCACCAACGATTAGTTCGGTTTGGGGTAAAGTTCCCGCATCAACTGCTTTAATTTATGCGTTTGATACCGATGCAAACAACCGTGTTTATCAGGATGTTGGTTTAGATGGATTGAACGATGAGGAAGAAAAAGCGAAGTTTACGCAATTTTCCGGTTTAGCAGATCCTGCGGCAGATAACTACGAATTTTTCCTTACGGCACAAGGCGATATCATTTCTCGCTATAAAAATTACAACGGTTTGCAAGGCAACACGCCAATTCAGTTTTCGGACACAAACAGAGGAAACAGCAATTTACCCGACGTAGAAGATATCGATAACGATAATACCATGAATACCATTAATGCATATTATCAGTATGAGGTTAATGTAAATTCAAATCCTGTTATCGGTGAAAATTATGTGGTAGATATTCGTACCACTACCGAGAAGTTTTTAAACGGTAATACAACTCCTGTTAAATGGGTGCAGTATAAAGTGCCTATCATTGCAAGTCAGGAATACGCTGTGGGAGCCATTTCAGATCTACAGTCGGTACGTTTCATGCGTATGTTCTTAACAGGTTTCTCTGAAGAAGTAACATTGCGTTTTGCAACTTTGAATTTGGTTCGAAGCGATTGGAGAAGATATACCGATAATTTGGTTGAAGACCCTAATGTAGTGGTGCAGGGAACCAACACCGGTTTCGATGTTACAACACTGAATATATTAAACAACTATTCACGTACGCCAATTCCGTATGTATTGCCTCCGGGAATTACCCGCGAACGCGTAAATCAGAACAATACCATCATTAACCAAAATGAGCAGGCATTGTCATTACGTGTGTATAAAGCAAATTCTACCGTTACTCCTGATGGTTTAGAACCAGATGATTCCAGAGCCGTATTTAAAAATGTAGGTAATATTGATATGCGGCAGTACAAAAAACTGCGTATGTTTTTACACGCCGAAGCGTTGGAAAGTGCTACAGATGCTTCAAGGTTGAAAGATGATGAAATGGTTGCATTTATTCGTTTTGGTAACGATTTTACGAACAACTTTTATCAGGTAGAAATTCCGTTGAAGTTAACAGAATGGGGTACAACTATTTCAGAAGAAGTTTGGCCGTTAGCCAACGAAATTGAATTACAGTTAGAATTGCTTACCAAATTGAAGTTGATGCGTAACCGTGATCAAAATCAAGATCCTAGTTTTATTTATTTTAAAAACGAAGACGAACTGGCGCCCGAACTAGCAAGTAAAATCAACAAGCTGCGTATTGGTATCAAAGGAAATCCAAACTTTGGTATGTTAAGAACCATTATGATTGGGGTTCGAAACAATACAAGAATTCTTTATCAGGATTCTCCACAGGCACCAAGAGATATTCGCGGAGAAGTTTGGTTTAACGAACTGCGTATGTCTGATATGACCAATAAAGGTGGTTGGGCAGCTGTTGGGACGGTTGATGCTAAAATTGCAGATTTCGCTGCAGTAACTGCAACTGTTAATAAACAAACTATGGGATTTGGTTCGTTAGAGCAAGGCCCGCAGGAACGCAGTCGGGAAGATATTTTTAATTATAATGTTACAACGGCAGTAAATGCACATCAGGTATTGCCTAAAAAATGGAATCTGAATATTCCGTTCAGTTATTCTATTGCCGAAGAAAAAATTACACCAGAGTACGATCCTAACGATCCGGATGTTCGCCTGCAAGCAAAAATGGATGAAGCACAAAGTGCCGATGAACGCAAACAAATTAAAGATCGCGCCATTGAATATACCAAACGTACAAGTATCAACTTTATAGGCGTAAACAAGCAACGCAGTCCAAACCAAAAACAACGTTTTTACGATGTAGAGAATTTAACGCTTTCGCATTCGTTCAATCAGGTAGAACAACACAATTTCGAAATTGAGCAACTGTTAGATCAACAGGCGCGCTCGTCTTTAAATTATGCGTATTCGTTCAAACCTTGGAATATCGAACCATTTAAAAAAGCAGAAAGTCTTAAAAAGAACCGCTATTTAAAATTGTTCAGTGATTTTAATTTAAATCTGCTGCCAACAAGTGTTACTTTTAATTCGGATGTATTGCGCCAGTACAACCAGCAAAAATACAGAATGATCGATGTGGAAGGTATCGAAATTCAACCATTGTACCGCAGAAATTATTTCTTTAATTACAATTACGGTCTTAATTTTAATCTTACAAAAAGTTTAACCCTTAATTACACGGCATCAAACAATAATGTGGTGCGTAATTTTATGGATGAAAACCGATTTGTAGATAACTCTTTGGGAATATGGGATGGTTATTTTGATCCGGGAACGCCTAATTTACGTATGCAAACGTTGCAGTTAAACTATAAGTTACCTTTTGATAAAGTTCCGTTCTTGGCATTTCTTAATAGTGATTATTCTTATACGGGCGATTACAGCTGGCAACGTGCAACCGATGCTTTTTCAAATGTAGATTACAACGGAGTGAATTACCAATTGGGTAACACCATACAAAATGCCAACAGACATAGTTTAAATACCAACGTACAAATGGATGTATTGTATAAGTATTTAGGCTTGGTAACAAATAAGCAAAAAAATAAAAAACCAACAGCATTAGCTAGCCAAAAGCCACAACCGGGACAAAAAGTTGAGCGCAATAAAGAGTTAACCGATAAAGAGAAAAAAGAACAGGAAGATCAAGGTTCGCCGGTTTTAGATGCACTTATTAACGTGGTTACCATGGTTAAAACGGCAAGTGTAACCTACGAACAATCAAACGGTACGGTATTGCCTGGTTATTTGGGTGGTTTAGGTTTCTTTGGAACATCGCGTCCTACCCTGGGTTATGTGTTTGGTTCACAAGAAGATGTTCGATATGAAGCTGCTCGTAAAGGTTGGTTAACGCAATACCCTGAATTTAACCAGGAATTCAGCCGTATGCACACCGAAAATTTACAGTTTAGAGCCGAAGCACGTCCTTTTGCAGACTTATTAATTACAATTGATGCTATAAAACAATACAGTACCAACATGTCTGAACAATACGATGTTACCGATGGGATGTACAATTCGCGTTCACCTTACGAATACGGAATGTTTCAAACATCGAACATTATGATTGGAACGGCATTTGGTAGAAGTGATGTAAACGGTTCGGCTGCTTTTGAACAGTTTAAAGCAAACCGTATTGTAGTAGCAAATCGTTTGGCAGCGGCTCGTGGTATCGATTTATCTGATCCTGCAAATATCGATGAATATGGTTATCCGGTAGGTTACAGCAGAACCAATCAAGAAGTATTAATGCCTGCGTTTTTGGCGGCTTATTCGGGCAGAGATATATCAAAACAAGATAACGGATTTATGCGAAATATTCCATTGCCAAACTGGTCAATTAACTACCGTGGATTAACAAAGTTGGGTTGGTTTAAAAATAATTTTACCAGAGTAACTTTGTCGCACAAATATACTTCGGGCTACTCGGTAAACAATTTCCAAACAAATTATGAGTATCTGGAAAACCCGAATGCATTGAATGCCGGTGGAAATTATCCTACTAAAAATGTAGTAAGTAATGTTACCATGACAGAAGCCTTTTCTCCTCTGGTTAAAGTTGAATTCTTAACAAAATCAGGAATTGATTTTGGTTTTGGAATTAATAAGGATAGAATGTTGTCTATGAGTTTCGATAACAATTTATTAACCGAAGTTCAAGGTAGCGAATACAACTTTAAGTTAGGATTTATTATTAAAGATGTTGGTTTTACAACGAATTTTGAGGGTGTTGCCAATGGCGGAAGAATTGTTAGTGATATGCGTTTTGCAACTGAATTTTCATGGCGACGCAATCAAACGCTTATTCGATATTTAGATTATAACAACAACCAAATTGGGGCAGGTCAGGATATTAAAAATATTAGGGTAACAGCCGAATACGATTTAAGCAAAAATTTTACCGCTCGTTTTTATTACGAACACATGTTCCAAAAAGCGGTAATTTCAACAAGTTATCCAATTACCAATTTACGTTCGGGAATTACATTGCAATATAAATTTGGAAATTAAACCTTAAAAATTTTACAATTCTTAATAAAGTTATACATTTGCTTTTTAAATAATAAACAATGAATATACCAGCTAATTTAAAGTACACAAAAGACCACGAGTGGGTTAGTTTAGAAGGCGACATTGCAACGGTTGGAATTACCGATTTTGCACAGAAAGAATTAGGAGATATCGTGTATGTTGAAGTGGAAACACTTGACCAAACATTAGAGCAGGATGAGGTTTTTGGAACGGTTGAAGCCGTTAAAACTGTATCTGATTTATTTTTACCTGTTTCTGGCGAAGTGGTAGAATTTAACGAAAACTTGGAAACAGAACCAGAATTGGTTAACACCGATCCTTATGCTGCAGGTTGGATGATTAAAGTTAAAGTTGCCGATACTGCTCAGTTTGATGCTTTATTAACAGCTGATCAATATAAAGAATTAATTGGTGCTTAATAAAAAGCTTATAGCCGTAAGTTGGAATGTTTTAATATTGATTTTCTGTTTGATAAATCTGTCAAACATCAACGAAGTTCAAAAAATACGCATTCCAAATTTAGATAAAGTTGTTCATTTTATATTTTACACAACATCATCTTTTTTATGGTCTTGGGCGTTGCTGAATAAGAAGGCATCCACCTTTAAATTAAATCTTGCCTTAATTGTTTTTGGTTTGATTTTATTTGGATTGATGGTCGAGTTTTTACAGGATATACTACCAACACAGCGTTCGTTTGAATGGTTAGATGTATTGTGTAACACCTTGGGCGTTTTATTCGGAACCACCGTTTATTTAATATATACAAAATTTAAACCTCACAATTCGTGAGGTTTTTTTATTTTAGTACCATGAAGAATGTAAACGATTTTTTAGACGCCACCTATCTTAAAACACCTGAACAGGTAAATATTTCTAAATTAGAAAACGATGCCCTTGTTGAGGAATTGTTGCAAAATGCCGTAAAACATAAATACAAATGCGTCATGATTCGTCCGGAATATGTCGCAACTGCTAAACAGTATTTTGTAAAAAATAAAAGCAAAGTTTTGGTGGGAACAGTTATCGATTTTCCTGAAGGAACAGCTAGTTCAGAAGAAAAATTATCGCAAGCACAACTGGCTATTGATAACGGAGCCGATGATCTGGATTTTGTGATCGATTATCAGGCGTTTAAAAACGGAGATTTGGCATTGGTTCAAAATCAGGTGAAAGATTGTACTCAATTGTGTTTACAACATCATAAAACCGTAAAATGGATTATTGAAACCGCAGCCTTATCAAACAAAGAAATTATTCTGATTACGGCATTAATCAAAAACGTGGTTATTAGAAATTTTAAAGAAACCGATTACGCAAACGTGTTTGTAAAATCATCTACAGGATTTTATAAAACAAAAGATAATCAACCAAACGGAGCAACGCCAAACGCAATTACTTTAATATTAGAAAACGCCACACCTTTATCTGTAAAAGCATCGGGCGGTATAAAAACCTTGTCAGAAGTTTTGTTTTATCTGGAAATGGGCGTAAAGCGTATTGGTACTTCGGCTCAAAAAGAAATTATTGAAGAAGCAATAAAATCGTAATTGCAATTTGTTTACAATGTGAAAAGGATGATCGTTCTTTTGAATACGGAAGACTGATTTTTTAGGACATGAATAGCAACGGACTTTAGTCCGTTGTGAAAATTAAGATGAATAAATGGCTTTAGCCAAACCTTTTTCGGTTTTGTTTAACACTTTAAAAGCGTAAATAGTTAGTTTTAAGATTTTTTTTAAAGTATATTTGCAAACCAAATTTCATCAGCAAATAAGTCATTTTGGAAACACCTTCATCAACAATAAAAGTTTCAGCGCTATCAGAATTTAAAAGCATAACCAAAGCAGGGTTAGCCTTCAGTGTGGTTTTTTCTACTTTGGCAGGATATCTTTTGGCGGTGGAAGACTGGCAACAAATTGATTTTGTAAAGTTGATGATGTTGGCTGTAGGCGGATATTGTATGGTGGGTGCATCAAACGCATTTAATCAGATTATTGAAAAAGATTTGGATGCGAAAATGGATAGAACCAAAAACCGACCAATTTCATCTGGAAGAATGTCAAAAAACAACGCGTTTATTTTGGCTTCTGCTTTAACGGTTGTCGGTTTGATTATTTTGTACATTGTAAGTCCAAAAACGGCAATGTTCGGTGCTATTTCCATCTTTTTATATACAAGTGTTTACACTCCGCTAAAACCGTTAACACCATTGGCTGTTTTTGTGGGAGCTTTTCCCGGAGCCATTCCTTTTATGTTGGGTTGGGTGGCACATACCGATCAGTTTGGTATCGAGGCAGGAACACTTTTCTTAATTCAGTTTTTTTGGCAGTTTCCTCATTTCTGGGCATTAGGTTGGTTCTTATTCAACGATTACGAAAAAGGAGGATTTTATTTATTGCCAACTCGAAAAAAAGACAAAAAAACAGCATTACAGGTTATTCTATATTGTGTTTGGTTAATCATTGCGTCGTTATTACCGGCAACTGGTTATACCGGCAGGTTGTATCTATCGCCAATTGCAGCAGTCTTGGTATTGGCAGCAGGTTTGTGGATGTTGTATGGCGGCGTGCAGTTGTATAGAAAACAAACCGATAAAGCAGCAAAAACATTAATGTTGATAAGCGTAACCTATATTACTTTAATTCAGATAATTTTTATTTTAGATAAATTCCTGCGATAATGAATATTGAAGAGATTAACAGAGAACAAATGCAAAAAGCAAAGGCATATAAAACCATGCTTATTTTTGCAATGGGAAGTATCGTAATGATTTTTGCGGGCTTAACAAGTGCTTATGTAATCAGTAAAAACCGTCCGGACTGGTTGAAAGATTTTGATTTGCCACAGGCTTTTTTATGGAGTACTTTGGTAATTGTTTTAAGCAGTGTTACATTTCATATGGCTAAAAAAGCAATCGAGAAAAATAACCGATCTTTAACAAGCATTATGTTGGGTGCAACCTTGGTTTTAGGTTTGGCATTCGTAGCATTACAGTTTCAAGGATTTAATCAGGTAATCGAAGCTGGTTATTTTTTTACGGGTAGTCAAAGTACCATAACAACATCATTTTTATATGTAGTAGTTTTAGTACACATTGCCCATTTGGCAGGTGGATTAATTTCGTTATTAATTGTAATTTATAATCATTATAAACAAAAATATAATGCATCTCAAACCCTTGGAATTGAGTTAAGTGCGATGTTTTGGCACTTTTTAGGTTTCTTGTGGTTGTATTTGTTTTTATTTTTTACTTTTTACAAATAGTCTTTTTACTTTTCTTTAAAAGAAAAAAGATGTAAATTTGGGAACTTTTTAACAACTTAAACTTTTTATGGGAGCGACAGTTACTACAGCAGCGACTAAAGAAAAAATCTGGGAAGGTGGGGAAGATATCCATCCTCTTGGAGCGAGCTATGGGAAAATGATGATGTGGTTTTTTATCTTGTCAGATTCATTAACATTTGCAGGATTTCTTGCTGCGTATGGATTTACAAGATTTAAATTTATAGACTCTTGGCCAATTGCCGATGAGGTTTTTAATCACTTTCCGTTTATGCATGGTGTTGATGCACCAATGTATTACGTAGCATTAATGACATTTATATTGATCTTTTCATCGGTAACGATGGTTTTAGCAGTTGATGCTGGTCATCAAATGAAGAAAAAGAAAGTAGCAGTTTATATGTTATTAACCATTGTTGGTGGTCTTATTTTCGTTGGATCACAAGCATGGGAGTGGAAAAACTTTATTACAGGTACTTACGGTGCTGTTGAAACAAGAGGTGGTGAAATACTACAGTTTGTTGATAAAGACGGTAAACGTTTGGCTTTGGCAGATTTTGCTGATACCACAATGGAAAGAGAAGATGCTGAATTGACTAAAAGTAAAGGTGTTTGGGGAATGACAGGCGGAAGCAATACTTCTGTTTCTTTAAATCAGGTTAAAGCCGGATTAGAGAAAAATCCTGATGTTTTAATCAGAACACAATATACCGTACCAGGAAACAAACATGAGAAAGTAACGTTAAACCGCGAAGAAACTTTAAAGCGTGCAAACGATTTTAAATTTGTTGTAGAAGGTGCAAACTTGGTTCGTAATGAATACGGTCATAAAAGTTTTGGTGATTTATTCTTCTTCATTACAGGTTTCCACGGATTCCACGTTTCTGTTGGGGTATTGTTAAACATCATTATTTTCTTTAATGTGTTGTTAGGTACTTACGAAAAAAGAAGAACTTACGAAATGGTTGAAAAAGTTGGATTATACTGGCACTTTGTAGATTTAGTATGGGTGTTTGTATTTACATTCTTCTATTTAGTATAATCTATTAAAATTTTAAAAAATGGGAGCACACGCATCAAATACAAAAAGAATTTGGCAAGTATTCATTTACTTATCTATACTTACAATTGTAGAAGTTGTTTTAGGTATTTTTAAACCAGATGCTTTATTTCATCACGATTTATTAAACCTAAGCTACTTAAACTGGATTTTCATCATCTTAACAATAGTAAAAGCTTACTACATTATGTGGGCGTTTATGCACTTAGAAGGTGAAAAATCATCATTCCGCTGGTCAATTGTTGCGCCAATGGTTTTCTTAATAGCCTACTTAGCATGTTTGTTATTAATTGAGGGAGATTATATTCACGATGTATTTAAAACATCATCAATCAGATGGATATTTTAATCTATAAATAAGAGTTAAAAAGGCGGTATTTACACCGCCTTTTTTTATTTTTGTAAAAACTTTTTAAAATGAAAAAAGTACTACTTTTGGTCGCTCTTTTTGTAGTGCCCGTTGTTGCTTACCTGTTTTTTGCCTCGGGTGTAAACTCTTTTATAAAACTACCCGTTGTTACAGAAAAAATCCCTGAACTTTCTTCAAATTGGGAATCACTTTCGGGAGAATCTGTTCAAATGAAAAATAAAATCACGATTTTAGGTTTTACTGGAAATGATATTAAGTATGTAGAAGGTAACATAACCAATTTATCCCATAAAATTTACGATAAGAATAAAGACTTTGTCGACTTTCAGGTGGTTATGATTGCGCCAAAAGGAACCGAAGAAGCGATCAATAATTTAAATCAGCAGTTGAGTGTTAATATCGATTTAAAACATTGGCATTATGTGATGGCTGATGAAAAGGAGATTCAAGAGTATTTTAAAAAATTGAATTTGCTTGGAGGATTAGATTCAAAATTCGGAACATCGAATGTATATATCATCGATAAAGAACTAAATCTGCGTGGTAGAAAAGGCAAAAACAAAAAAGGTGAAGATGAATATAGAGAAGGATATAATACCATTTCTGCAGCTGATCTTCACAACGAAATGTCAGACGATGTAAAGGTGATTTTGGCAGAATATCGTTTAGCACTTAAGAAAAACAACAATAAAGACAACATAACAAATTAGTAATGAAAAAAAATTATTCGTACATCTGGATTTCGCTGATCGTTTTGATTTTCGGAATCTATTTTGTTCCAAAAATTGTAGATCGTTTTAAGAGTGCATCGGTAGTAGAAAGCGATCGTTTAAATGTAGCAAATCGCCGTGAGTTGAAAGAAATTGGTACAGCACCTGCTTTTTCGTTTACCAATCAAAATAACGAAACCATTACAAATGCCGATTATGATGGAAAGGTGTATCTGATTGAATTTTTCTTCAGTACCTGTCCTACAATTTGTCCGGTAATGAATGAAAACATGGTGAAACTTCAAGGCGAATTCGGTAAAGATGATCGTTTTGCAATCGCCTCAATCACAATCGATCCTGAGACCGATACACCAGAACACCTAAAAGAGCACGCAAAATTTTTGAAAGTAACCATGAATAATTGGCATTTTTTAACAGGATCTGAAGATGCTATTTTCGGTCTTGCTAAAAAATTCAATATGTATGTTGGTAAGAATGATGATGCTCCGGGTGGTTTTGAACATTCAGGCTTGTTTGCTTTAGTTGATAAAAAAGGAAAAATCCGTTCACGTAACATGGAAAATATGGATTATCCGATTATTTATTACGATGGAACTACAGATGAAGGTGTGCAAATGCTTCGCGAAGATATTCAACAATTAATTAAAGAGTAATGGATCATATACAAACAGAAAAAAAATACAGCATCTGGATTTGGATTTTATCAATAGCAATTCCAGTTGTTGTAGCAATATTATTTAGTGTAAACCTACACGATTTAGGGTACGATGTTAAACCTTTATCGTTTTTACCGCCTATTTATGCAACAATTAACGGTTTAACGGCAATATTGTTGTTTTCGGCAGTGATGGCAATCAAGAGAGGTAATCAAGCTTTGCACGAACGTTTAATTAAGATTTGTATAACATGTTCGGTAGCCTTTTTAGCTATGTATGTTGCCTATCACATGACGTCAATTTCTACAGTGTATGGAGATTCTAATGGTGATGGATTGAGAGATGCAAATGAGAAGTTAGCAATTGGAAGTATGCTTTATTTGTATCTTTTTATTTTACTTACTCATATAGCAATGTCAATCATCATAATTCCTTTTGTATTGGTAACATTTGTTCGTGGAATTTCGGGTTCGTATCAACGTCATAAAAAACTGGCGCGCATTACCTATCCAATGTGGCTGTATGTGGCTGTAACCGGCGTTATTGTTTATTTAATGATCTCTCCGTATTATGTTCACTAAAAAAACGTATTATCTATTATCTATTTTCTTTCTTCTTTTTTCTATTGAAGGATTCGCCCAATGTGCCATGTGCAGAGCTGCTTTAGAAACAGAAGAAACAGGAAATCAGGCTGCAGCAGTTAACGACGGAATTGTTTATTTAATGGCATTCCCTTACTTATTGTTGTTGGTTGGCGGAATTGTTATTTTCCGAATCATGAAAGGTAAAAAGAAGAATAAAGTTTAGCTTGATGGTTTATATTTTAAATATTGAAACGGCTACAAAAAACTGTTCGGTAAGTTTAAGTAAAAACGGACAAACAGTTGCACTGAAAGAACTAAGTGAAGAACAATTTAACCATGCCGAAAAGCTTCATTTGTTTGTAAAAGAAGTTTTAGCATCAGAAGGTATTTTATTAGCCGATTTAAATGCAGTAGCAGTAAGCAAAGGTCCAGGATCTTATACAGGATTACGCATTGGAGTTTCGGCAGCAAAAGGACTTTGTTATGCGTTGAATATTCCTTTAATCGCTGTTGATACATTGGCTGTTTTGGCTGAAAAAGTATCAGTTGATTCTGGAATTGTTGTTCCAATGATTGATGCCAGAAGAATGGAGGTTTTTACTCAAATGTTCGATAAAGATTTAAATGTATTATCAACAGCCGAAGCCTTAATTGTTGGTGAAAATGCCTTTACTGATATGACTGAAAATATTCATTTAATAGGAGATGGAGCTTTAAAATGCAAAACCGTATTAATAGATAATAAATTTATTTTTCATGAAGATGTTATTTATCCTTCGGCGAACGATATGGGTAGATTGTCTCATGGAAAATACATGAAAAATAATTTTGAAGACGTGGCTTATTTTGAGCCTTACTATTTAAAAGATTTTATGCTTACCACAAAAAAATAAAGACTCCAATTTGGAGTCTTTTTGTTATTAGATAGTTGCTAAGAAATTTCCTAACTTAATCATATCACTATCGTTTTCTTTAATTTTGTTTTGCTTATAAAAAGCCTTAATAGCATCACCTTTACCAGAAATAATTTTCTCTAAAGATTTTTGCTTACCATCAAATTCAAATGTTTGATTGTTGTATGTTATAAA
>CAMLFV010000033.1 GCA_946479395.1 uncultured Flavobacterium sp.
TTGCGCAGATGGTACTGCATCTTAATGTGGGAGAGTATGTCGCCGCCTTTTTTTAAAGTCCTTATCAGAAATGATAAGGACTTTTTTGTTTTGGATAAGTTTGGATTTAACCGCAGATTGCACAGATTGGCAAGGATTTTTGTAAATATCCCGCACCAAACATCTAACGTCGAACTTTAAACTTTTTAACCAGAGATTGCAGGGCTTTTCTTTAGGCATACAATTTTAAAATATACATTATACGATAAAATTTGGCTAAAGCCCACTCTACATTATTCTTTACATCGGGCTAAAGCCCGACGCAATTGATCTTGTGTGTTGTTTCACTGATTTCGAAACACCCAAAATCAAACATCCGGCACCCAACATCTAACTTTAAACGTTTTTACCACAGATTTACAGATTTGCACGGATTTTTACCCGGTATCTAATATCCCGCGTCTAGCACCAAACATCAAATATCTATCTTAAAAGTCCAACTTTTATCCGTACCTTTCCTTTAAAATTAAACAATTTATGAAAGGTTTTTTATTTACAGTCTTTATATTATTACAATCAACTATTCTTTTTGCTAACGATGGCGCTTATTTTATGAGCGGAAATCAGTTGATTCCTATAAAGGAAACAAGTGTTCAGGTTCGTAAGGAGATTTTATCTTTAAAACGAGTTCAGAATGATTTTTTAGAGGTAACTGTTGATTATACGTTTTTCAATCCAGAGAAAAATTCAAAAACTATTTTGGTAGGATTTGAAGCTTTTTCTCCTTCTGGTGATGCAGATTTCTTTCCTAAAAACGGACAACATCCTTATATGAACGATTTCACCGTAAACCTGAATCAAAAGATACTTCCATTTGAAATCTCTTATGTATCAACTGAGGATGCAAAAAAAGAACTTTACTTAAATGAAATCGAAAACACAATTAAAGAGTTCGATTATGCTGAATTTTACTATGTGTATCATTTCGATGCAACGTTTCAACCGGGCGAAAATCGTTTGGTGCATACTTACAAGTTCCGCTTGTCTGGTTCGGTAGATTATCTGTACAATTTTGAATACATTTTAACGGCTGCAAACCGTTGGGCGAACAATAAGATTGACGATTTTACGCTTACTATAGATATGGGCGATTATCAGGATTTTTACATAAATCCTACCTTTTTTAAGTCGGTTGATGAGTGGACTGTAAATGGTATCGGAGAAAAAGTTGATAGTTTCATGAAAGAATACCGTCATTCTAACGGAGAAAATGCGGCTGAGTTTTTCGTTCAAAAGGGAACTATTCAGTTTAAAAAGAAAAATTTTCATCCAAAAGGAGAACTGTTTTTGTTCAACCCGCGGTTCTACTTAATTAGTAATGTTTTTAGTATGGAAAATAATCTTCCATTTAATAAAGATTTGGTTGTTTTTTTTGATGAGATAGAAAATGAAAATGCCTTAAAAGTGCTTCAGAATTTGCCTTATGCACGCAGAGGTTATATATTTAGCAATTCGGTTTTAAAAAGTTATTACGAGAAAATGCCTTGGTATATTCCGAATAAAGATTATGTGCCGAAGCCAGAGGAATTGCAGGAAAGTGAAGTGAAATGGTTAGCAGATCTTAAAAAGATCAAAATAAAAAGTACAAAGTAAAAATGAATTTTATTAAACAAGTAATTTTGGTTGTCGCAATTGCACTGTCGTTCGTTACGAATGGTCAAAATGCGTACAATCAAAAAAAGGAATACGGTTATAATGGTCCAGTTAAAAAAGTAATTTCTTATATGGTGAATGTAGTGCATTATAATATTCCAAGCGATACATTGAATTATTTCGGAAAAAGCACCATGAATTTTACCAAAAACGGAGATATTACTACTTATCACAGATTTTACGATATGCCGAATTATCTGTATAAAAGTAAAGCAGTTTTTTCAGGATCTGGCAAAAATATTTCATACAAAGAGGCAAGTAAGGTAAACGATGCAGCAGAGGTCAATATGAATTATAAATTTGTTTGGGTTGAGCCGTTAAAATATGAAATTAAACCTTTAAGCCAGAATGATTCAACCAGCAGATTCATTACTCTTAATCCAGATTTTTCGATTGATAAAGTTGTTTTTAAATCTCTGAATTTTGAAAGTGAAGAGAAAGCATCGTATCATTACAACAACGAAAATCAGTTAGAAAAAATCGTTTACAAAGTTACTTCAACAGAAAACGATGTTACAACAGTTAAAGACGATGTGCGTGTAATTAAATCGGTTGATGTTTTTAACAACGCCACGGTTATCTATTTTTATGAGAAAGAACATAGTCGGTTTCCAAAATCGATTGTGTTTAGATATTACGAATATTATTAATATGAAGAAAGAAGAAAATTATATTGAGATAAATAAAGAATCATGGAACAACAGAACTGATGTTCATGTGAACTCTGAATTTTATGATGTGAAAGGATTTTTAGGCGGAAAATCATCATTAAACTCGATTGAATTAGACTTATTGGGCGATGTTTCCGGAAAATCGATCTTGCATTTACAATGCCATTTTGGTCAGGATAGTTTGTCGTTAAGCAGAATGGGCGCAGAAGTTACAGGCATTGATTTATCTGACAAAGCCATAAAAGTAGCAAGGGAATTGACTGAAAAGTTAAACACCGATGCGGAATTTATTTGTTGCGATTTGTACGATTTACCAAATCATTTAAATAAAAAATTCGATGTTGTTTTTACAAGTTGCGGAACCATTGGCTGGTTGCCCGATTTAGACAAATGGGCAGCTGTGGTATCGCAATTCTTAAAACCCGGGGGTAAGTTTGTGTTTGCAGAATTTCATCCGGTGGTTTGGATGTTCGATGATGCTTTTGAAAAGATCGAATACAATTATTTTAAAAGTGAAGCTATTGAAACCTTGGAAGGAAGTTACACCGAATCGAGAACCAATGCAAAACAGCAATTTATTACGTGGAATCACAGTTTAAGTGAAGTGTTGAACAGTTTATTAAAACAGGGATTGCAAATCAATTCGTTTAACGAATACGATTATTCACCTTACAACTGCTTTGAAAAAACTATAGAATTTGAACCAAGTAAGTTTAGAATAAAGCATTTGGGAAATAATATCCCGATGGTTTATTCGCTAACGGCGACCAAATAAAAAGAGGATCATTTGATCCTCTTATATTTTTAATGACTTACTTTTTTACCAAACATCTTTTTATAAGCTGTAACCAGTAAAACTACAATTAAGCCGGCAACAATACCGTACAAAAATTGTTTTGGCATTTCGGGTACATTCGGTAAAAAATGATGTAAATAATCTATATTATGATCAAAAATTCCACCAGAAACCAATAATAGAGCTAATGTTCCAACAACCGCTAAACCTTTAATTACCCAAGGCAGTGCTTTAATCAATAAGTTTCCAATTGTAGCTAGAAAACCTGTTTCGCTTTTCGATTTTTTTATCAGTTTAAAACCAGCATCATCCATACGTACAATTAACGCTACAATTCCGTAAACACCAATTGTTGCAATAATTGCTACTATAGAAACCGTAGCAACTTCAACCAAAAAAGGATTAAACTGCGATTTTAATGCTTCGTAACCATCTTTTGCAGCAGCAAGTGCAATAATTACAATTTCTAACGATAAGATAAAATCAGTAGTAATTGCCGATTTAACTTTTGCTTTTTCAACTGCTTCTCCATCTTCATCAACTTCGGTAGCTTCTTCAATAACTTCTTTTCCTTTTTTTTCTCTGTGAAATAAAAACTCAACAATTTTTTCAACACCTTCAAAGGCTAAGTAAAATCCACCGATAATTAAAATAATTTTGATTGCCGGCGAATACAGCCACTCCAATAAAAAAACAAAAGGAACAATAATCAGTTTGTTTACGAACGATCCTTTCATAATTTTCATTAATACGGGAATTTCTCTCGATGAAAGAAAACCTGTTGCTTTTTCAGCGTTCACAGCAAGGTCGTCACCTAAAATTCCAGCTGTTTTTTGTGTCGCAATTTTACTTGTAACCGCCACGTCGTCCATTAAAGCAGCGATATCGTCTAAAATTGCAAAAAAACCTGATGCCATATCTATTTAAAATTTTTCAAATGTAAAAATATAAATTTATCTTTAGTTTCAATTTTTTAATTCATTATTATAATGAAAAGAATTATTTAAGGTCAATAAAATTAAAGACTATGAAAAGTAAATTATCACAAGAAGAACAATCACATTTATTAGATACATTAAAAACGCGTTTTGCAAAAAATATGCATCGTCATAAAAACATCGATTGGAAAGATGTTCAAGCAAAATTAGAAAAAGATCCTTCAAAAATTGATGTGTTATTTAGAATGGAAGAAACTGGTGGCGAACCTGATGTTGTGGTTTTTGATGAAAAATCAAAAGAACTTATTTTTTGCGATTGCGCTACCGAAAGTCCAAAAGGTCGTCGCAGTTTTTGTTACGATCGCCCGGCTTTAGATGCACGTAAAGAACACAAACCTGCAAACAGTGCTATTGATGCCGCTCATGAAATTGGAATTAAATTATTGAACGAACAAGAGTATCGCACTTTGCAATCTTTAGAAGCTTTTGATAAGAAAACATCGAGTTGGATTGAAACTCCGAAAAAAATCCGTGATTTAGATGGTGCTTTGTTTGGCGATTTTAGATACGATACTGTGTTTTTCTATCATAACGGCGCATCGTCTTACTATGCAGCACGCGGTTTTCGTGGTTTGTTAAAAATCTAATTTAATGAAAAAAAGCATTTTTATTCTAATGATGATTTTTGGTTTTAGTTTTTCAATATCGGCTCAAAATAAAGTTTCTGATTTCCGAAAAAATTACGGTAAAGAAATTCATTATAATTATAGCCCAGAATTTAATTACACAAAAGAATATCTCGATGAACTTTATTTAATTGCCGAATATTATATAGCAAATTCTAAAAATGAATTGCTTAAAAACATTATTGAAAATAAAGGCAGATTGGAATATTCTGTAGAGCAACAACAACGAAACGACAAAGAATATACTGTTTTAGGAATTGGAACGGTAACCGAAGGCAGAATTACCAAAGCACAATGGATTTTCTACGATGCTGAAAATAAGACTTTGTACGAATACGACTTACCTAACGATGAGTTGGTTGTGTTTGAGTAAAACTATTTTTTAGGTTGCCACAAATCAATAAACCAGTTAATAAAACTTAAACTAAAAACGTCCTGATTTTCTTTTTGATGTTGCATGTGAATTATTTTATCTCTGAACGATTGTTTATTAATAATATCGGGATTCAATAGATATTTTTCAATAAGCTGAACAAAATCAATAATTCGTTGTTCATTTACCTGCGTTAAATACTTTTTGTATCTGTTTTTAAAACTATGCAAACGGGTTATCGCATAATCAAAATTAGAGAATTGGGCGTGCATTAGAACTTCGATCAAATTTTTACGGATCGCCCATACAATTCCCATTTTCTTTTCGTACCACATATCGGTATGCAGCAGCTTTGCAAAGCTTTTCAATGCCGATCTATCATTTTGTTTGGCTAAATAAAAAGCCTCGCAAAGTTGCAAATCAATTACATCTTCGGGAACAAACTTTTTTGGTAAATTGTTTAATTCGTAAGTTACTTTTTCAATTGCCCTTTCTGTGTTTCCTGTAAAATGTAGGTTTAAACTTTGCAGTATTAAAAACTTGTGGCAAAACAAATGAAAATACAAATCATTCTGTTGTAGCATTTGTACGTGCATTCGGCTTAAATATTTTTCAGAGTCGGTAAAAATTCTATTCCTAAAACAGAAATTTGCCAGATAATACAATATTTGAATGTGATAATATAGTTGGTTGTTACCAGCCGATTGTTGATTGATAATTGTTGCTGCTTTGTTTACATAAGCTTCAATTAAAGAGAAATTCTGCTGAATATTTGCATATTCATTGGCAAGATGCAAAATTTGATAAATTGATTTATAATTGAAAAAATCCGTTGGTTTTAAATGATATGTTTCAGAAATGTTTGTGATTAAATCGGTGAGGTTAATTATATCTCCGTTTGTCTGCGTGTTTTTAAAAGCTTGCCTTAAAACAGCATAAGCCATATTCAGTCGAGTTTCTTTATTTAAAAGCTCCTGATTTTTAATAATTTTATCGGTTAAATCTTCCAGCTTTTCTTTATCGTTCAAGAAAGTATATTGCAATTTGGTTTGTAAAATTTCATGCAACAAACTATATTGTTCCAATTTTTCTGCGATGTTTTCTGCTTTCTGCAAATATTTAAAAGCGGGTTTGTGTAAATTATTTTCCAATAAAAACTTACTCACAACCAGTAAACGCAAAGCTTCATGGGCTTCGGAATTATTTTTCTCAAAGGTTTTATTCGATAGAAAAAGAATCAAACTTTCATACAAACGTTTTCGTAAAGAATGATACGCATCTTTACTTTTATCTGAACCATATAATTTTTTTAATTTATTTATATCGTCAGTTTTTAGAATTGAAAATAGTTCAATATTCTTTACGTCATTTCGTTTGTTCTTCTGTTTTAAATAAAACTTAAAATCCTTTGAATCATTATCATTTAAGAGTGATATTAATTCTGAAAGTATATCCATTATTTATCTTTTTTCGAATCTATAATAAAGATATTAAAATATATTATATCGACGGTATTCTGAAATATTTTGTTTTTTATACCAACGGATATGTCAGAGATTTGCTGTATCAAAATCAATAAAAAAATTAATATTATGGAAACAGTTAAAACAAACAACGAGGAAAATAAAAAACAATTATCGGCAAGAAATCCTTTAAAACCAACACCTGCATTCATTGGCGCTTCGTGGATGGTACTTTTTATAGGAACAATTTCGTATTGTGTAGGTTTGTGGAACGCTGCCATGCAATTAAACGAAAAGGGTTATTATTTTACCATTTTGCTTTTTGGTTTGTTCGCAGTTATATCGGTACAAAAAACGGTGCGTGATAAAGCAGAAGGACTGGAAGTTACTGAACTTTATTATGGTTTGGCTTGGTTTGCAACAATTGCATCAATCACTTTGCTGGTCATTGGTTTGTGGAATGCAGAGTTACTGTTAAGCGAAAAAGGTTTTTATGGAGTATCATTTATATTGGCGGTTTATGGTGCAATTGCTGTACAGAAAAACACGCGCGATGCCAAGTTGATCGACGATCAAAACAACTTATAAGAATAAAAAACTCGCTTTTATAGCGAGTTTTGTTTTTTAGGGATACCAATCGTATAAATTACAAATCCCATTTTTGCTTTCTTTTTTTCGATCTGCCAAAGGAAATTCTCATTGTTTTCAACCGATTTTATAAGTTGCTGCATTTCATCAACAGAATAAGTTCGAAGGCTTGATACAACTCCGTCCCATAAAACTATGATCGGAATAATCGGAATAATGTACGTAAAAAGCAATCGAAGCAAACTAAACGGTTTTATAAAAGGTGTTGTAAACAAAACACTGATTGGCGACAATAACATGGCAATAATGCTTGGGACAGATCTGTCTTGAATTTCGAAAATACCGATTGGCTGGTTACTATTTACCGCATTTTGCAATATTTGTACGCCTTGCTCTGTTTTAAAATGGTGGAACGATAAAAACATGGTTCTAAAACCTTTGAGTGTTTCGGGAACGTTTGTTGCATTTACCGGTTGGTTGTAATAATTGAAATAAGGCAACGATTTTGCTGCATTATTAAAAGCAGTTTCGTTAGGATACAAGTCGGTTAAAACAATTTGCAGATCCGTATTTTCTTTTTTAAGTTCGGTTGCCAACCATAATAATCCGCCTCCGCTGCCCGAACCTAAATCAATGATTTTTGTAGAATTGGTCTGCTTTAAAGCCTGATTGATTTCCGGAACAACCGACTGATAAACTTTTGCTTTGTGCGATAAAAACTGAAGAAAATCGGTTACGTAATTTCTTAAAAGCGACGGAAACCATGTTTGATCTTCAAATTCAAAAAGATGTATTCTTTTCATGATTATTTTTTTTAAAACGGATTAATTTCTAACTTTAGACCAAATGTACTAAAAAATTAGACCAGTTGTGCTAAAAAATAAAAATAGTAAAGAAAAAATTTTACAAAAAGCTTTAGAACTCTTTAATGCTAAAGGTTTCGCTAATGTATCTATCCGATTAATTGCCACAGAATTAAACATAAGTCACAGTAATTTAATTTATCATTATAAAACAAAAAACGATATTGCTACTGCTTTGCACAATGAATTATTAGAAAAGGCAATTGCACTAAATATGCAGGCTGTAACTTATTCCGATTTTATGGAGGGTTTGTTTGAAAGTATCAAGCAAGGATTTGAAATTTTGTACGATTATCGTTTTTTAATGATTGATCTAAATTTTATTTTGAAAGAAAATCAGGTGTTGAAAACGGCATTTTTAGAAGTTGAGAAAGTTCGAGCTAAAATGTACCAAAATGTAATTACAATTGCTGTTGAAAATAAAGACCTACGTAAGGAATTATATGAAAACGAATACGATTTTTTTATCGATCAAATTAAGATTTTCAGCGATTCATGGATTGTTTCATCACAAATCTATCATACAGATCTTACCAAAAAAGCAATTGTTGACCTATATGCCGATTTGTTTATAAAAATGTGGTTTCCTTATTTAACAGATAGTGGAAAAGAGAAATTTTTCAGAATAATTTCCTGATTTATTTAAGTATTTTTAATTCTCAAAATTAACGCATGAAAGTTACCGACCTTTATAGTTTATTCGAAACAAATAATTTGTTTACTAAAGAGCTACATTTAGATCGAAACGAATATTTATCGACGAGTGGAGCAATTGATACCGACATTTATTTTATTAAGGAAGGAAGCCTGAAAATTTATGTGATTAACGATGCCGAAGAGCAGATTATTAGGTTTGGATACCAGAACAACATCATTGCTTCATTAGATTCTTTTTTATCAGCAAAACCTTCTGATTTCTACATTCAGGCAATTAAAAAAACGACGGTGAAAGTGATTTCGAAAGCAGATTTTATGGCGTTTTTAAATTCTGATCCCAATTATTTAAAGTTGTGGATTGCTATTTTAGAAGACATGGTTTTACAGCAAATGGAACGCGAAAAAGATTTGTTGATTACATCGCCCAAAGAACGATACGAACGTGTTTTAAAAAGAAGTCCGCAGCTTTTTCAGGAAATTCCCAACAAACACATTGCAAATTATTTACGAATGAAACCCGAAACATTGTCGCGTTTGAAAAAATCTTGATTTCGATCAATTTTTAATGATTTACAAAGTTTGATATTTGCTTAAAATTAGAACAATGACCATTTCTACCGAAAACCTAATAAACGAATTAAATGAACTTACGTACGAACATTTAGCGTTTGCCGAAAGTCTGCTTTTAAAAACCGATGCCGAATTAAACAAAAGATTAACCAATGAAAGCTGGAGTGTTTTAGAATGTTTGGAACATTTGAATTTGTACGGAAATTTTTATCTTCCCGATATTAAAAATCGAATTGAAACATCAACCACAAAGGAGACAACTGAATTTAAAAGCGGTTGGTTGGGTAATTACTTTGCACAAAGCATGCTGCCAAAAGAAAAGCTAAACAAAATGAAGGCGTTTAAGTCTATGAACCCAATTCACAGCAATTTGTCTAAAACTACGGTTACCGTTTTTATAGATCAACAAAATCAATTGTTAGATTTGTTAAATGCAAGTAGAAACGTGAATTTGAATAAGATTAAAACCAGCATCAGCATAACCACACTTATAAAATTGAAGTTGGGTGATACATTCCGATTTTTAATTTATCATAACAAAAGACATATTGTTCAGGCGCAAAAAGTGCTTGTGAATTAAATTAATTATGATTTATTTAGGTAACATCGTCGTCACTTGGAGTGATTCTCCGAAGAGAAGCGAAGGAAAATTGTATCGAGAAGTAAGAAAATGTTCTCGATACATTTTTTGCTTCATTTCATTACACAAAAAACACTCGAACTGACGGAGTTGAAGATAATTAATGTTTTCAATTAGCGATTGAATCTGTAATTTAAAACTGCACTACCGGATTTTTTAAATCGTGATAAAATAAAATCTGCCAGTTTTCTGTCTCAGCCTGTTCTTTCCATATTTTACGAAATTCCATGGCTTTGTGCCCGTCGTAATCAGTTTTATAGGCAATAGATCGTTTTAAATAACCGGTTGTTGGTAAATCGTCTGCTCCGAAAAAAATCGTTGAATCATTTTCTTTTATCCAGAAAACCTGATGAAATTTAGAATGTCCAGCTGTTACTTGAAAAGTAATTTCCTTCGTTATTTCTCCTTCATCATCATGCAACCAGATAATGTTTGATAGATTTTGCAACTCATTTAACAACGGAATATTGTACGAAGGATTTTCGGTTTGTTGCAAAGCAAAATCATATTCGCGTTTTTGAATGTAAATTGCTGCATTGGGAAAATTCTGAACAAATTTGTTATCATTAAAATATCCCAAACCATCGGCATGATCTTTATGCAAATGCGAAAGCAGAATTTTTGTAATGTTGTTAGAATTGATATTTTGATCTTTCAATCGTTTTAAAATAATGGGTTCGTTATCTTCTAAAAATCCCAAACCAAGATCAAGCAGAATTAATTCGGAACCAATAGTAATTAAAAAAGGCTGAATGGCAAGTTTAATGTTTGCGCTTTCGTCATTCGGTTTTAGATATTCAAAATTTTTACGTTTATCTACTTTAAAGTCGCCTTGTTTAATTACTGTGAGTTCCATTTGTTTTTTATTGTTTTGAAAGTGCTGTTTTCGTCACTTCGAGTGATTTTCCGTAGAGAAGCGAAGGAAAATTGTATCGAGAAGCAAAATCAAAAAGTTCTCGATACATTTTTTGCTTCATTTCATTACACAAAAAACACTCGAACTGACGAAACTATATTGTTACACTTATTAAGTAAATAATTCGTAAATACTATCGGGTGTATAATTCTTTTCTGGTCCGTAAATTAGCCAGTCTGTTAAATGTTCAATTGGTAAAACCAACGCATCGTTCTGGTTGTATTTTTCGATCTGATATGGCTGATTCAGTAAAATTACATTCATTGTATCATCGTCATTAATATCGGTTACATCAAACCACAAATGTTCATTTCCTTCGCCTTCATCAATAGGTAATCCCAATTTTATAAGAAAACGCCAATTTTCATCACCATTATGCTGCTGAAATACCTTTTTGTAATAGTGATACTGTTCGTAAGCCAATGCAGACATACGTTCGGTTTCTTCGTTCTTAATAAAATATACCGGATTTTCCTTTAAATCTTCAGCCAACACATCAGGTGGATAAAGTTCGTCATTTTCCATTAAAAACACGATTCCCGACGGACCATAATTTTCTTGTTCGGGAGATCGTTCCTGCAAACCACCCGGAATTTCGGCAGGATATTGCCCCACCATTTCTTCCCAGCGAACCCAAGAAAAATTTAAATCGTAACCAATATATCCAATGTTAAAAGGTTCGTTTTCGTTAGCCGGTTCGTAAATAAATTTTGAAACCATGGCATCTAACAGTCCATTTAGTTCGTTTACGCCGTTTTTAATATCGATCATTTCCAATTCCACCGACCCGCAACGATGCAACCCATGTGTGTGCAACCAGTAAACTTTTTCGCCATCAAACTCATCGAAAACGCCGTGAATGGTGTAAATGTAATGTGGCGATGGCGGTGTGATCAATTTTGACGAAAACACAGCCCACTGACCCGATAGTAGACGCGCCGGCATAAAATCGACCAAAACGGTTGGGTTAGCAATTAACGCGGTTAGCACTTTTAGCTGTAAATGAAAACTTTCTAAAATATTTGTGGAAAAATACATAGACGATTCCAAATTAAACGATTCTAATTTTGCCAGCTGCACATCGTTTTCATCGATATAATTAATGCGGGCGTAATTGTCCAAATCTAAAACATTGCTTTCAACCACAAACAAATTAATATCGTACGGCAACTGTTTGTAGATAATGTTTAAAAGGAATTGTTTTTTTAAGGAAGGATTTTCCGTATCAACTCCAACTTCTTCAAAACTCATAACTTCAAAGTCTTTCACTTGTTTTAGCTGGTTCTGAAAATAATTATATGTGAAATCTGTTGAATTATTTCTCCCAAAAACACCCATTTCTGATGCTAAACGCAGTCCTTCTTCTGCAATTTGCTCATATAAACCCATATCAATTTTAATTAGTTATTTTAAAGATACAGATTTTTGTAAAGAAATAAGAAGTTAATTTAAGATGAATTTATTTTACTTATGGATCTAAATCATCATAAGCTTTTTTAAGCATTTCAATGGTATGATTGATTTCATCAATATTCAAATGACCAAATCCCAACCGAATTCCACACATATTTTTGGTTTGATATAACAGGTGTTTTGGCAACGTAACATTGTATTTTGAAATTTGTTCTGATAATTTTACGAGCGAAATAGATTTATTAAATTGAATAAACAAAGCCAGACCACCATTGGGTTTATTAAAACTGATTAAATCGCCGAAAGTGTTTTTTAAAGTAGAACACATAGCATCGCGCCGAGCTTTGTACAGTAAGATTTTCTTTTTAACCTGGCGGTGCATTTCGCCTTCGTGAATTACTTCTGCCAAAATTTGTTCTTTAATTAAATCGCCCTGCGGATCAATCATTCGGTAATAATTTTTAACTTCGGTAATTAAGTTTACGGGCGCCACAATAAAACCTGTTTCAAAAGCCGGAAACAACGCCTGACCAACTTTCCCAAGATAAATAATCAGTCCGTTGGTATCGGCACTTGCCATGGGCGGCATGGGCGTGGCATCAAACTGAAAATCGAAATCGAAATCGTCTTCAATAATTGCAAAACCATATTCTTTAGCCAACTGCAACAACTGTAGTCTGCGTTGGGCAATTAAACTGCTGGTGGTAGGGTAGTGGCGTTGCGGCGTGCAATACACACAACGAATACTGTTTTTTGTAAAATTATTTTTAATGAACGAAACATCTAATCCGTTATCATCAACAGGAATGGTTTTTATATTGGCTTTTGCCTGATGAAAAATCATGTTTGCGGCAAAATTGCTTACATTTCCCACCAAAACAACATCGTTTGGCTTTAACAAAAGTTGCGCTACCAAATACAGATTCATTTCGGTGCTTCGCGTTGTTAACAGATTTTTGGGTGCAATGTGTAAGTTGCGCGTGGCATTTAAATAATTGCACAATTGCGTGTTTAAAAACGATGATTGATCAAACAAAAAAGTGTTCCATTTTTTAATGACCGATGTACGCTTTAAAGCCGCATTGTACCAACGATTGTATTGTTTGTCGGTATGCAGACGAATATCTGTTTGTCCGTCGTTAAAGGTATAAGTGGTTTCAACTTTTTCATAAGGCGATGCCAAATGCGCACTTTCGTAAAAATTAAAACCCGTTTTGGTTGGGTATTCTTCGTTTTTCAGTTCATTAAAATTGCCAACAATCGGTTTTTGTCTGATCGGATTTAAAACAAAAGTCCCTTTATTCGGAACAATCTCAACCCAACCCTGCGATGCCAATTCATCATAAACAGCAACCGCCGTATTTCGGTGGATATTAAGTAAATTGCTTAAACTTCTGGTTCCAGGTAATAAAGTTCCTACCGAAAAATATCCGCGCTGAACCGCATTAATAATGTGTTGGGCAATTTGGACGTAAACTGCTGCGGTGTTAGTTTTATCAATCGTGATAATATTCTGCAAGATATCTTCAACCGGACTATTCATTGTTTTATAAGCGGACTATTTAAATCGTCCGGCAAGTTACGACTTTTGCACTGTTTTATTAAAAATCAATTTTAAAATGAAGAATAAATACGTTTTGTTGGCTTTGCTTGCTGTTCCTTTTGTAGGAAAAGCGCAGGTTGCAAATGATTCAATAGCCGAATTGGATGAGTTGATCATTCATGAAAACCGTATGCAGATACCTTTTCAGCAATCAACACGAAATATTCAGGTTATAACAAAAGAAGATATTAAAAAACTGCCGGTTTCATCGATAAACGAAGTACTGACGTATGTAAGCGGAGTTGATATTCGTCAGCGTGGTCCGTTTGGTTCTCAGGCAGATATCAGTATCGACGGTGGATCGTTCGAACAAACAATGGTATTTTGGAACGGCGTTAAAATGGGCGATGCACAAACGGCGCATCACTCTATGAACCTGCCTATTCCTTTGGAAGCTATTGAACGAATCGAAGTTTTAAAAGGTCCGGCTGCACGTATTTACGGAATCAACGCTTTAACCGGTGCTATAAATATTGTTACAAAAACGCAGACCAATGATTTTTTGCAACTGCATGCGTATGGCGGAAGTTCGTTTAAAGCTAAAGAGGCGGGCGATGCCAGCGGAATTTATGCAGGTGGCGGTTTACAGGCAACAGCTGGTATCAACACCGGAAAAGTAAATCATTTGGTAAGCATTGGCAGAGAAGAAACCAACGGGCAACGTTATAACACGGCGGCAAAAAACTTGAAAACCATGTATCAGGGAAATGTTGCCTTGAACGATAATAATTCGGTAAACTGGATGGGTGGTTATTTAGATAACGAATTTGGAGCCAATGGTTATTACGCGGCACCACACGATAAAGAATCGTACGAAATTGTACAGACTTTAATGTTGAGTGTTGGCAGTAACCACCGCATTAACGATAATTTGACCATTAAGCCGCGCATTAGCAATAGATACAATGAAGACGATTACCGTTTTTACCGCAACGATTTAAGTAAAGCGCGTTCGTTACACTATTCCAATGCATTTATGTTTGAATTAAACGGAGTTTATACATCAACTGTCGGAGATTTTGGTTTAGGATACGAAATGCGTTTGGAAGATATTAACAGCTCAAATCTTGGGGAACACGACCGTGAAAATCATGGTTGGTTTGCAGAATATAAAAATACGTTTTTCGAAAAATTGCTTGTGAACGTTGGTGCTTATTGGAATTATAATACCGATTACGGTTTTCAATGGTATCCGGGTGCCGATGTGGCTTATCTGTTGAATAACGATTGGAAAGTTCAGGCAAGTATTGGCAGCAGTCAGCGTATTCCGTCGTTTACAGATTTGTATGTAAATCAAAGACCGGGAAATATTGGAAATCCCGATTTAAAACCCGAAGCAGCTTGGCAGTATGAAGTTGGTGTGAATTATACCAAACAAAACAAACGATTTGCTGCGAGTGTTTTTGAACGAAATATTTCTGATTTTATAGATTGGACAAGGATTTCTACCGATGTTCCGTACCAACCGCAAAATTTAGGCAACCAAGTAATGCGCGGATTGAATGTTCGATACAATCAGGATATCCAAATAGCAACCAATCAAAAATTAGGATATTCGTTAAGTTATCAATATTTAAGTCCGAAAAAACAAGATGCTGCAAGCGAAATCATTTCAAAATATACTATTGAAAGTTTAAAACATCAGGCAATTGCAGGAATTAACTATACCATAAATGATTTTGGAATTCAGTTTCAAAACCGATATTTAAAGCGTGAATTAAACGATGGTTATTTTGTATCAGATTTACGATTGATGTATCAGTTTCCATCATTCCAAATCTATACACAGGCAACCAATTTATTCAACAGTACTTATAAGGAAGTTGCAGCTGTGCCTATGCCAAGCCGCTGGATACAATTGGGTGTAAACTACCGTTTAAATTTAAAAAAGACTTCCGAATAGGAAGTCTTTTTTGTTATATAGCAGTAATATTTTTTAAATTCTCTATCGTTGCAATCGGATCTTGTGCAGTGAACACAAAACTGCCGGCAACTAAAACATCGGCACCCACTTTTACTAAATCTGCCGCATTTTTATCTGTAACACCACCATCAATTTCAATTAAAGTTGAAGCATTGTTTCTAACAATAATCTCTTTAAGCTGTTGTACTTTTTTATAAGTATTCTCAATGAATGATTGACCGCCAAATCCTGGATTCACACTCATAATGCAAACCAAATCAATATCGTTAATTACATCTTCTAACAAAGCAACGTTTGTGTGTGGATTAATGGCAACACCCGCTTTCATTCCGGCAGCTTTAATGGCTTGTAACGAGCGGTGTAAATGCGTGCAAGCTTCGTAATGAACCGTTAAAATATCGGCTCCTAAATTTTTAAAAGTTTCAATGTATCGGTCAGGATCAACAATCATTAAATGTACATCGATCGTTTTTTTTGCATGTTTGTTAATGGCAGCCAAAACCGGCATTCCAAAAGAGATGTTTGGTACAAAAACGCCGTCCATAATATCAATATGAAACCAATCGGCAGCGCTGTTGTTAATCATTTCTACATCGCGTTGTAAGTTTGCAAAATCGGCAGCTAAAACTGACGGAGCAATTAATGTATTTTTCATTGTTGTGTGTTGTTTGTGCAAAGATACAAACTAAAATGTATTTTTTAGATTAGAAATAGGTTGTTAAAAAAAATCAGAAAAAATATCTTATTTTTATTTGTACTCTGTCTAAATAAAAATAACTTTGCAAAAAATTACGCAAAACACTTTTATATGCGCCTTTATTTAATGCTTTGTTTTTTAATTATTTCACAAACTATTAATGCCCAACACAGTATTTCTGGTTTTATTTATAATGAAAAAGGCGAAATACTTAAAAATACCGAAGTTTTATTAAGCTCACAGACAATAAATCTATCTACAAAATCAAACCAAGAAGGAAAGTATCAATTTGTAAATCTACAAAACGGAACGTATCAAATACTATTAAAAAAAGCTGGTAACGAACAATTGTTTGATGTGGTTATTGAAAACCAAGACGAGATTTTTGATATCGTTTTTTATTCTTTATCAGAAAACGAATCGGTTTTAGATGATTTGGTTATAAACATAGAATCGCTAAAATCTAAATTAGAAAAAGAAGGTTTTGCCATGAATGTCATTGAAACTAAAGAAGCAGCTTTAAGAAACATTCAAACCAACGAGCTGTTAGACCGTACCGCAGGAGTACGTGTGCGCCAGAATGGCGGTTTGGGTTCAAGTGTTAATTACAATTTAAATGGAATGTCGGGAAATTCGGTTCGTATTTTTGTTGATGGTATTCCGATTTCTACTTACGGACAATCGTTCAGTTTAAACAGCATTCCTCCCGCATTAATAGAGCGTATAGAAGTTTATAAAGGGGTAACACCTATACATTTGTCTGAAGATGCTTTAGGCGGTGCAATAAATGTGGTGTTAAAACATGGTTTAAGTGATAGTTTTAACGCTTCGCTCTCGGCAGGATCGTTTAATACATGGCAAGGAA